>DATCXH010000611.1:0-7626 GCA_036565925.1 Vicinamibacterales bacterium | reverse complement strand
TTCTAACGCGTGTCGGTGCAAGGGGACTGACGCTTGTCGGTGCAAGGGGACTGACGCTTGTCGGTGCGAGGACCCTTCGGCGTGTCGGTGCAAGGGTTCTAACGCGTGTCGGTGCAAGCCTGATACTTGTCGGTGCAAGGCCCCTTCGGCGTGTCGGTGCAAGGCGACTGACGCTTGTCGGTGCAAGACGACTCACGCTCGTCGGTGCGAGGGTTCTATCGCGTGTCGGTGCAAGACGGCTGACGGTAGTCGGTGCAAGGGTTCTAACGCGTGTCGGTGCAAGACGACTGACGCCTGTCGGTGCCTTGTCGCGTTTTTGTGCGGTACCGTTGTTTCCGTTCAATCCATTGGCACGGTGCCCGTGTATCGCAGGATGTAGAGCCCGCCGGTGAAGCGATCGTTCGCGTAGATCAATCCCTTCTCATCGACGATCGCGTGATTGATCTGAATCGTACCGCTCGGATTCTTCGCAGGCGCCTCCGGGATGTAGAAACCGATCTCTTCCACATGCGCGGGCGCGCCGGGCACGCCGTTGGGTCCTTCGACGGCGCGGAAGATACGCACGCCACCGTTGAACCAGCTGGCCACAGTGGTGTTCTCGAGTCGTTTGTAGAGCGGTCCTGGGAAGTTCGGGTGAAGGTTGTGTGCGCCGAAGCGACCGCCTTGCGTACACAACTCGCCGTCATTCGGGTGCAGCGGAGCCGTCCCAATGATGACCGGATGCGTCTCGTCCTGAATGTCGAGTAGCCACACGAGCTTGGGCGCGTCTTTGCAGTTGTCCTGCACGTCTTCGTCAGAGGCCCACGCCAGCTTGCGCGCAAACATCGGTTGGAAGGTGTGCGTCCAGGCGGGGAACGGCGGATGGAAATCGACCCGACTGATCATGCGCGGCGTGAACGTCTTCGCCGTGCCAGCCTTGACCGCTGCAAGACCCGAGATGTCGAAGACCATCGCGCCGCCGTCGATATAGGCGACGTAGGCACGGTCGGCATGATCCGGCCAGATCTCGATCTGATGCGGTCGATAGCCGTCGTCGAGCGGCTTATGCCGTGGCGGAAGACAGCCGGGCAGGCAGCGATCGCCTTTGCGCGTGCCGGGGAGCCACCAGCGTCCGACCTCTCGTGGCTGACGCGGGTTGCGCAAATCGACGACGACCCAGATCTGATCGTCCTGCGGGTTGGTTGGATGAAAGTCCGGCATGCCGGTCGTGAGATGCGCGAACTGGCCATCGACGAACCACAAGTTGTGCACGCCTCGGGACTCGGGGCCTGAGGTGTCGAAGAACGAGAGACTGAGATCCTCGAGACTCTTCGCCGCCGAAACCTTCGCGATGTCGGAGACATCGAGCACCCACATGCCCGCCCGCTGGCCGCCGGCTTTCGCCGCCTGATTGGCCACGGCAAGCACATTGCCCGACAGGCCCAATGAGTTGCAGCGTGTGACGCCTGGTGTCGGCGACCGCAGTTGATTCAGGAGCACCGGACTCTCCGGCTTCGTGACGTCGATAACACTGAGACATCGCTGCGGCGCTTCATGGGCGAGGTAGAGGATGCGCCGCCCATCAGGCAGTTGCTGGAGCGCGAGTCCCTCGCCACCATCGCCCACGCCAATGAGGTCCGCCTCCGCGCCTGTGCCGCTACGGCGGGACAAGTCGTTGTGGCCGACGAGCACCATGTTGCGCGATTCAGCCGTGCGTTGTGCGGAAAGCGACGCACACGGCAATACGAGGCACACGACCACGAGCGGGACGTGAAGGAATGTGCGCATGGCGGCGTATTCTACGCCGTCGGACTCGCGTGTCGAGGCTTCAGCGTGACGACGGTTTCTATGTGCGGTGTATGGGGAAACATGTCCACGGGCTGCATCGAGTCGATCGCGTATCCCTCTCGAACGATCAGCTGCAGATCGCGGGCGAGTGTCTCCGGATTACAGGACACGTAGACGCCCGTCGACGGGCGAATGCGACCGAAGACGTGATCGAGCACCACTGCCTCGCAGCCCTCACGTGGTGGATCGAGAATCACGGCCGGTCCGAGCCTGCCTCGCCGAAGCCCGTCGGCGAAGGCCGGAGTGAACGCGCTGACCGGTTTCGCGACGAATCGACATCGCTCCGGAGGAATGCGACTGACGCGCAGGCTCGCCTCGCCGTCGGCGATCGCGGCGCGATTCGCTTCCACGGCGGTGACACGTTGACCACGCTTCGCGAGCGGCAAGGCGAAGAGGCCAGCTCCCGCATACAGATCGAGCACGGGTGTGTCCGCCGGCACCGCATCGAGCACGAGCTGCACCAGGATCTCCGCTGCTCTGACGTTGGTCTGAAAGAACGCCGTCGGCGAGATCAGAAACGACGCGCCACCCACCTCGTCGCGGAGCCGCTCGGTGCCGGTGATCCGCCGCGTCTCGGAACCGAAGATGTAGGCATCGCCGCGCGGATGCACATTGATATGAAAAGACGAGGGAGCCCACGCCGCGGAGAGTGCCTGTCGCGTCGCGCTCCGAAGCCGTTGATCGGAGTTGTCGGTGACGACCAGCGTCGCCATCGTTTCGTGTGTCGCGCCGCTGACGCGAATGGCAACGCTCTTCAGGGTCGGGAGTCCGTGGCGCCCGCTGACCTTCGTGTAGGCGTCGAACAGTCCAAAGGCCACCGTGTTGCCTCGTTCGTCGTGCACCGGGCACTCGCGCACGGCCATCACACGACGCGAGCTGCGCGCGTAGTGGCCCATGACGAGACTGGAGTCGCGATTGGGCGTCGCGAAAACGAAGTGCACCTTCTGGCGGTAGTGCCACGGATCCTCGAGTGATGTTGCCGCAATCATCGGACGCGCCGCCGGGGCCCTGGGCACCGTTCGCGTCACAAGACGATCGACCATCTCGGTCTTCAGCCGCAGTTGTTCGCTGTAGGCGATGTGTTGCCACGCGCAGCCACCGCAGACGCCGAAGTGCGAGCAGCCGGGCTGCACGCGATGCGGAGACGCACGCACGACCTCGAGCAGTGTCGCTGCACGTCGACGCAAGCGATCGAACGAGACGCGCACTCGCTCGCCGGGAATAGTGAAAGGAACGGTGATGATTTGCCCGCGATGACGCGCTACTCCGTCACCGGAGGTGTCGAGGTGCTCGATGTCGACAACGATCTCAGCCACACGTGCCTCTTTAATTTGACACAATAGCCGCACACCCTTTCAGGAGGAGTCACGTGGCACTACGCCGCGGCGTCGCATTCGTATTCGCCTTCATCGGTCTTGCCGTGCTCGTATCGATGGCGGGCATCACGTTCATGTACTTCGCGGTGTCGCGCGCGCCAGCCGTGCCCTCATCAGCCACGCTCGTGCTCCGGCCAGGAGGCGATCTGCAGGAGGTCGTCCCCGATGATGTGGTCGGTCAGGTGTTCGGCAGGGAAGTGGACACCGTGCGTGGGTTCGTCGACAACCTGCAAAAGGCCAGACGCGACTCGCGTATCAAGACGGTCTTGCTGATGCCGTCGGGGCTGCAGTTGCCGTATTGGGCCAAGGTGCAGGAACTGCGCGATGCGATAGTGGAGTTCCGCAAGTCGGGGAAACGGGTGGTCGCGTTTCTCGAATACGGCGGTGACCGCGAGTACTATCTTGCGAGTGCCGCTGACAAGGTATACCTCCTCCCGAGCAGTCCGCTCGATCTGAGCGGTGTGGCCTCGTACGAGGTCTTCTTGCGCGGCGCATTCGACAAGGTGGGCGCCTATCCGGACTTCGTTCACATCGGCGACTACAAGTCTGCAGCCAATCAGCTCACCGAAAAGGGCTTCACGCCGGCGCATCGTGAAATGACCGAGTCGCTCAATCGTGACATGTTCGATCAGCTCGTACGGGGGATCGCCGAAGGTCGGAAGAAGAGCGAGCAGGAGATTCGCGCGCTGATCGATCAAGGTCCGTTCGTGCCTGAAGAAGCCCTCCGAGTCGGACTGGTGGACGACCTGGCGTACGAGGATGAGCTCGACGATCGCGAGCCCACGCTGGGTGATCACGACAAGGGCCGTATCGAGGGTCAGAACTACCAGCGGATCACTCCCGCGTCAGTCGGCTTCCGTACGCGATCCCGGATCGCCCTCGTCTACGCCGTCGGAACGATTGCCTCGGGCAAGAGCACGTTCGATCCACTCAACGGTACCGTCCTCGGATCCGACACCTTGATCGAGCAGATCCGTGATGCGCGCGACGATGACAGCATCAAGGCAATCGTGCTGCGCGTCGACAGCCCAGGCGGATCGGCCTTGGCCTCGGACGTGATCTGGCGCGAGCTGATGATCACACGCGACGCCGACAACACCCGACCGCTCATCGTCTCGATGTCGGACCTCGCCGCATCCGGCGGCTATTACATCGCCATGGCCGGCAACAAGATCGTGGCGCAGCCCGGCACGCTGACCGGATCGATCGGTGTCTTCGGTGGCAAGTTCGCGATCGGCGGGACGCTCAACAAGATCGGCGTCAACTACGACTCGGTCGTCTCTGGCGTAAATGCCAGCCTCGATTCACCGTTTACGCCGTTCACGCCGTCGCAGCGCGCGAAGGTGCAGGGCATGATGCAGAGCATCTACGACGACTTCGTCGAGAAGGCTGCGGAGTCGCGCAACACGACGCCCGAAAAGGTCCACGCAGTCGCTCAGGGTCGTGTGTGGACCGGTCAGCAGGCGCGCGAGCGCGGGTTGGTGGACGCGCTCGGCGGACTCGATACCGCGATCGCAATCGCGAAAGAACAAGCCAAGATCCCCAAAGACGAGGACGTCGAGCTCGTCGTCTTCACCGGGCGACGGACGCTCTATGAGGCGTTGTCGGAACAGTTCGGAGGAGGCGCGAGCCTGCTGGCGGCGTTCGCCAGCCGAAGCGACGCACGTGCCATCGGCGCGGCGACTGCACCGGCGCGCCTGTTCAGGCGCGGCGAGCCGCTCACGCTCTTACCGTTCGCATTTGTGCGGTAAGCCGATGGCTGTGGGCTATGGACTCTGGGCTTTTGGCTTCAGCGCCGCGAGCCTAAAACCTGGAGTCCAGAGCCAACAGAGACGCCGTTACAACTGGTACATCGAGACGATGCGCTGGACGACGTCGGCGTTGATTTCCGGTTTGACGCGGTCCTTCGCCTTCACCATGTAGGCGCTGAAGAAGCGGCCTCGGCGTTCGTTGAGGACTTCGGCGCGGAAGGTCTCCTTCGCTTTCCGGAACTCCTCGGGGGTCACCGGATCCTTCTCGACCACGCGGATGATGACCGTGCCCTCATTGGTCTTGATCGGATCGCTGACTGCGTTGACGGGCAACGAGAACGCGACCTTGTCCACCTCGGGGCTGACGCCGATGTTGTCGGGCAGCGCCGCGTTGCGCGCGATGAGATCGGTGTCCTTGGCTTCGAAGCCCTGTGCCTTCGCTGCGGCAGTAAAGTTGGGAGCTGATTTCAGCGCCGCTGCGATCGCGCTCGCCCGCTCGCTGCTCAATTCGGCGGCGCGCTGGCGAATGAGATCCTCTTTTACGCGGTCCTTCACCTCGTCCAGCTTCGGCACGTAGGGGTCCTTCTTCTCGACCACCGTGATGAAGACGGGGCCTCGCGAAGAGGGAACGGCCTGGCTGACCTGCTTGTCGGTCAGTGTGAACGCTTCCTGCGACACCTGCGGAGTCACCCCGAGCCCGGGGACTGGATCCTCGCGCTGGAACAACCCGGACTCCTGGACCATCAGCCCCAACTCCTTCGCCACCGTGTCGAGGTCACTTGCATTCCGAATGCGCTTTTCGAGGTCGCGCGCCTGCTGTGAGACGCGCTGATCGGCGGTCTCCATCGCCAGCTGCTGCTGGATCTGCGGTCGCACTTCCTCGAGCGTTCGCGTCGAGCCCGGCTTCTTGTCCACCACTTTGATGATGTGATACCCGAACTGCGACTTGACCAGATCGCTGATCTGGCCGGGCTGCATCGAGAACGCCGCCTGTTCGAACTCCGGTACCATGCGGCCGCGGCTGAAGTAATCGAGGTCGCCGCCGTTCGGCGCCGAGCCTTTGTCCTCCGATACCTTCTTGGCCAATTCGGCGAAATCGGCGCCGCTCTTCACCTGCTTGAGAATTTCTTCGGCGCGCTTCTTCACGTCAGCGTCGTTCTTGCCTGCGGTCTCGAGCAGGATGTGGCTGGCGCGCACCTGTTCCGGCGTCTGGTACTGCTGGATGTTGTCGTTGTAGTAGCGCTGCACATCCGCCGGCGGAACCACGATCTTCTGGCGCGCCTGCTCACGATCGAGCAACAGATATTTGATCTTGCGCTGCTCGCCGCGACGGTACTCCGCGCTGTGCGACTGATAGTACGCAGCGACGTCAGCGTCGCTCACCGTGACCTTGTCGCGGAAACGATCCGCCGTGAGCGCGACCACCTGCAGCTTCACCTTCTCGTTACGCTGCGTGTACTCACGCTCGAGATCGCTGTCGGACACCGCCATCCAATCGGTGAGCGCCGAGCGAAGCTTGTCGACGACGAGACTGCGGCGCAGACCCTCTTCGAACTGGGTGGCGGTCATCGGCGGGTTCTGGCTTTGCAGCAACTGCCGATATCGCGTTTCGCCGATAAACTGTCCGTTCTCCTGAAGACCGGGCAACGACAGGATCTGTTGCGCGAGTTCGTCGTCGGTGACGCGAATGCCGTTGCGGTCGGCTTCGATCAGGGCGACCTGCTCCTCGATCATCTGGTTGAGGATCTGTTGATCGACGCCAAGCTGTCGCAACAGCGATGTGTTGACGCTCCCGCCCAACTGGTTGCGGTACGCCTGAATCTGCGAGATGTAGCGTTGCTGGAATTCGCCGGCCGTCACTTCGCGGCCACCGACTTCGGCGACGATCTCGCCTGGCGCTGCACCCGTCCCGTTCGGTCTCGTGCTCACGAAGTCGGGGATGTACAGCAGGATGAACGTCAGTACGACCACCGCAAGACTCCACTTCAGGATGTTCTTGTGGCGGCGCATCCGGTCGAGCATCGTCATTGATCGAAGTCCTCTGTCTTTGGGGTTGGTCCGTTCTCGGTCCCTGGCTCCGGGTCCTCAAGGATCAAGGACCAGAAACAAGGACGAAGGACCAAGTATTTAAATGTACGCCACGCATTAACGAAGCTGCAACCCGTTGCACGACCGTCCGATAAGAGGTTCGAAGGGGTCACAACAGCCGACGGTGGATAGGGCAGCAGGTACCTGACCGACCGACGCCTTGTGATATTATTTGATAGAACCGAAAGGACTTAGCGGCCTTCCACGCCGCGCTGTCGGCATTTGCCGTCGGGTCAACGGCCCCTCTGACGACCAGTGAGATCTGTCTCCAGAAAGCGTGACGCGGGCCCTCGTGCGGCCAAGAGCCGTGGTCTTTACGGCCAGAGCCGTGCTCTTGACGGCCAGAGTGCTCTTCACGGCCAGAGCCGTGCTCTTCACGGCCGACGCCCCCGGCGGCCCGACCTCGCCGCCCGCCTCAAGCTCCGTGCGCGCGCCCTCAAGACGCGCGTCGAGCGACGAGACGCCCTGATCGAAGCGGTCCGCGAGGCGAACGGCACGCGCGATTCACGCAAGGTGGGCGAGTGGCTGGTCCGTCAGGCGCAGGGATGGGTCCCCGCTCCGTGCTGGGTCGTGATCGCTCACGA
>DATCXH010000532.1:0-3051 GCA_036565925.1 Vicinamibacterales bacterium | reverse complement strand
GCGTGAGCGCAAGGACGACATCCCGTATCTCGCGCAGCACTTCCTCGAGAAGTACGGGGCAGAGAACAACAAGCGGGACATGGAGCTCAGTGCCGAGGCGCTCGACCTGATGATGGAGTACGACTGGCCGGGCAACGTGCGCGAACTCGAGAACGTGATGGAACGCGCTGTGGTTCTCGGCTCGGGTTCGCGTATCGGGCCGGACCTGATTCCTGAACACGTCCGCTCGACTCCGGCCTTCCACATTCCGAAGTTCGTGGTGCCGCCCGAAGGCATCTCCTTCAAGGACGTGATCACCAACGTCGAGCGACGTTTGATCGAATCTACGCTCGAAGCCGCAGGCGGTGTCCAGAAGAAGGCGGCCGAGCTCCTCCGGATCAAACCGACGACGCTGAACGAGATGATCAAGAGACACGAGATAGGCACGCGGCGAAAGAAAGCCAGTGCCGACGAGACATCGTCCGCGTCCCGGTCGCGTCCGTTTCCAGCTGCCGAGCTGACGCGCGACTAGTGCAAGCGTTTTGCAAGTCGCAATTAGCGTGGTCGCGCGCGAGAGATCAGCCGGTCGAACCGGCCGAGCACACCTTCCCAACGGTGATGGCTGCGAATGTACGCGCGGCCATTGCCACCGAGTTTCTCCCGGAGCTGCGAGTTGCTGGTAAGCAGCCGCAGCGCACCGACGAACTCTTCGCGATTGCCGTAGTAGAGGCCCGCGCCGGCGCGCCGGCAGTGCTCAACCGCGGCCGCGTTCCGCGCATTCGCGAGGACAGGCGTTCCAACGGCAAGGCTCTCGAGCAGTGATTGCGCCAGCAGGTCGTCGGACGCCGGCGCAATCGTCACGTCTGCGGCTTCGTATGCCGTCATGCGCTCGCGATCGGGGATGACGCCGGCGAGCCGCACGTAAGGCTCTTCGGGCACCTTCATCATCTTGACACCCATCAGCACGAGCGTCGCGTCGTTGTCCGACGCTGCGAACGTGTCGAAGTACTCCAGCATCTCCTCGCAGCCGTTGTCCGTCTCGACGCGCCCACCATACAAGGTGAACCGGCCGTAGAGACGATGTCGACGCTTGAACGGGATGCCACGGCCATGGAGATAGTCCGGCAGCTCGCTCTCGTCCTCGCTCACGTGCTCCTCGTCGTCAGCGATCGCGTCGTTGGGATCCTGTTGATGCCGTGGATACGCCTGCTGCGGAGGCGGGTCCACGCCAATACCGACGACCTCTTCGCACGGATGGTGCACACCAACATATGAGTGCAGCAGACGACGCTCTGACTCCGAGAAGAAGCCGAGCCCGCGCACCGATCGCACCAGGTCCGGCCAGAGACCGAATCGGAGTGCCGGCTGCAGCTGCAGATACGGAAACAGCACGGTCCGCTCGGGTGCGGTGTCTACGCCATGCACGATCAGTGGGTGCCATAGCCCGAAAAACACCAACACGTCGTACGACCGATTGGCGCGCTTCAGGTACTCGAGTAATCCCGGCGCCCAGGGTCCGTGCAAACGTACCCACTCGAGCTCCTCGGCGCGTGAATGTGGAGACGTGTTCAGACGTTGCGAGAGCGCGTCGAAGCCGATGTGGTCGGGGACCTGACTCACGCCGAAGCGGCGAACCAACACGCCCCTGACGCGATCGGACCCTTCCGAGTACTCGTTCTTCCACGTGCGGTGATCGCGCGCGCACGTGGTCAGGACGTCCACGTCGTGACGCTCGCAAACATGCTCAGCGATCAGCCGACACGCATGCTCAACACCAGTGCTGATCTCGGCACCATAACGTGGCGTGATGAAGGCGAATTTCACCGACGCTCCAATACGTGAGCTTCGACGACGGCACCGGCCGGTACCGCGTTCACGACTTGGGCTGCAGGCGGACAGGTTCTCGCGCGCCGCGCAAACCAGCCGGGCAGCGCTTCCATGCCGTACGTCGCGGGCGTCCGTCGCAATTCGTCGAACATATCCAGATACGTGCGCTCGATGACCGGCCAGCTGTAGTTTCCGGCAAAAAACGTACGGCCGTTCTGGCCGAGCGTGGCCGCCAGCGCCGGATCGGAGAGGATTCGATCGAGTGCGGCCGCGAATTCGCGCGCATCCTCATAGTACAACCCGGCATTGCTTCGCACACACTGCCCGACCAGCACGTCGCAACGGGCCGATGCGAGGACCGGCCGGCCCAGCGCCCATGCTTCGAGGGCCACCATCGACAGGCTCTCGTAAGGCGACGGCATCACCAGCAGTTCTGCGCCGGCGATGACGTCGAATTTATCCGGGTCAGCGACGAATCCGAGATGTTTGATTCTCGGGTGCTCGGGGATGGGGAGCACGGGCGTCCCGATCAGCACGAGATCGAGCGGCCGGTTCGATCGATCGGTGTAGTCGATGAAATACCGGAACAGGTCGGCGCAGCCCTTGTTTGCGTCGATGCGGCCGACGTAGACGATGAACGGATTACGCAACCCGAACTGACTCCGCGCGCGTTCAGGATCGACCGCATCCGGAATCTGAGATCCCACGCCGACGACAACGCCCGGCACGTGTGTGTTGGAGGACAGCGCCCTGATGAGGGCCCGCTCTTCGAAGGAGTTGTACATGATCGCCCGCACGCCTCTGAAGATCGGGGAAAAGATGCTCAGCCCCAGGGAGGACTCGCGTTCGGCTGTCGGAACCAATATCGCCTTCTGCGCGGCGAAGCGCGCTCCGTAGAACGCTGGGCTGTATCGAACGCTGAATAGGAGCACGAAGTCGCATTCATTGGCAATGCGTCTCAGCCGCTGCATGAGCGTCGGACTGGTTGGTCCCTGACTGTCGAGCCAACCGAGTTCATCGTGGATCGAATGGCTGTTGTGGAAAAGATGCTCGGACCTGTCGCGAAAGTCGATGGTGTCGCGCTCTCGAGCGACGGCAAAGCGCTCGACAGGAATACCGTTGACGTGCTCCTCTCCAGGCGCCCACGCGTTGCGCCAGGTCACGTAATCGCGCGCGCACGTAGTCAGCACGCGAACGTCAGCGTGAGCGGAGAGATGTTCGGCAATGTAACGTGCGTGCAGCTCA
>DATCXH010001222.1:0-5218 GCA_036565925.1 Vicinamibacterales bacterium | reverse complement strand
CCCCTGCCAGTCCGATCGTCCTCGATGGCCGAGCGTTGTCGGGTACGACCGGCGCAGTACTCGATCCGATCGGCGCGCTGCGGGAGCGCATCCGGCTTGCGTCAGGCGCCGTTGTCCGCGTGGCGTTTGCCACTGGCGTGGCGTCGGATCGCGCCTCGGCGCTGGCGCTGGCGAGAAAGTATCGTGATGGGAGCGCCGCCGCCCGAGCCTTCGCGATGGCGTTCACCCACGTGCACACCACGCTCCAGCACCTGGGGCTCAGTGACGAGCACGCCATGCTCTTCGATCGTCTTGCCTCACGTGTCTTTGGATCCGACGCGTCGCTGATCAGCCCAGCCGACCTTTCTGACAACACCCTCGGGCAGCACAACCTGTGGGGACACGGAATCTCCGGGGATCTGCCGATCGTGCTCCTTCGCGTTGCGAAAGGGGAGGCGCTGCCACTCGCGCGTCAATTGCTCAACGCGCAGGAGTACTGGCGCGTCAAAGGGCTGCGCGCTGACCTTGTCATCCTGAACGAGCATCCGGTGGACTATCTCGACGAGATGCAGGGTCTTCTGTCGAGCCTCGTGCAGGAGCCGCCATGGGTCGGCTGGCTCGGGAAGCCAGGAGGCACGTTTCTGCTGCGCGGCGATGGGATGCCCGAGCAGGACCGGCGCCTCCTGTCCGCGGTGGCCAAGGTCGTTCTGCCCGGCGATCTCGGCGATCTGGTGTCGCAACTGGAGCGGCCGGCAACGTGGCTGTACGACGAGCATGACGTGCCGCGCTCGGCTACCCTCGACGCGCCCGCCCCCGCCGCCGCACCGGTGCCGATTCCGCCGCTGGTGATGGAGAACGGGCTCGGCGGATTCACGCTCGATGGGCGTGAGTACGTCGTTGTGCTCGAGGGCGAACGCGAAACGCCGCTGCCCTGGTCGAATGTGCTCGCGAACCCCGAGTTTGGCACGATCGTCAGCAGCTCCGGGTCAGCGTTCACGTGGGCCGGCAACAGCCGCGAGAACAGGCTGACGCCGTTTGCCAACGATCCGTTGATCGACCCGACAGGGGAAGCCTTCTATCTGCGGAACGATCAGTCGGGCGCGGTGTGGGGCGCTACACCGGGACCGCTCCCGCGACGTGCAGATGCCGGCCGATGGGTCATTCGTCATGGCGCGGGTGTCACACGCTACGAGCATGCCGTCGCAGGCGTTCGGCAGGAACTGGCGATCTTCGTGGCGCCGGAGGATCCCGTGAAGCTGGCGGTGCTGACACTGACCAATGCCACAGAGGTGAGGCAACGGATCAGCGTGTTCGGCTACGTCGAGTGGTGCATGGGGCCGCCGCGTGCGGGCGAGCGGCGCTTCGTGGTTACGGAGATGGACGATGCGTCGGGAGTCATGCTGGCGCGCAACGCTTATAACGCCGACTTCAGCGGCAGCGTGGCGTTCTGGTGCGCCACGGAGCCCCCGCGATCGCACACCGGGGATCGCGCCGAGTTCGTCGGGCGCAATCGCACGTTGAGTGCCCCGGCCGCACTGTTCCGCGAGCAGCTCGCCGGGCGCATCGGAGCTGGCCTCGACCCGTGTGGCGTTCTGCAGCTCGCGCTCGAGATCGGGCCCGGAGAATCGCGCACTGTGGCGTTCGTCCTCGGCCAGGGACGCGACCGATCGCATGCGCTCGAACTGGCGGCGCGTTATTCCACGCTGACGCAGGCGCGGTCGACGCTCGCCGCTGTCGAGCGCACGTGGGACGACATACTCGGCGCCGTACAGATCCACACTCCCGACGATTCGTTCGATCTCATCGTGAATCGCTGGCTGCTCTACCAGACATTGACCTGTCGCATCTGGGCGCGGAGCGGCCCTTATCAGCCCGGTGGCGCTTTCGGCTTTCGCGATCAGCTCCAGGACGTGCTCGCGCTGATGTACGCGCGGCCGGACCTCAGTCGCGCGCACCTCTTGCACGCGGCGTCGAGGCAATTCGTCGAAGGAGACGTGCAGCACTGGTGGCACCCGCCGAGCGGGCGCGGGACCAGAACACGCTGCTCCGATGATCTGCTCTGGCTCCCGTACGCCGTCGCCACCTATGTGGCGGACACCGGGGACGAATCCGTACTGGAGGAAGTCGTTCCGTTCCTCGAGGGGGCGCCGCTCGAGCCTCATCAATCGGAGACGTACCAGCTGCCGCGCACCTCCTCTGAAGCCGCGTCGATGCTCGAGCACTGCGTGCGCGCCATCGCCCATGCGATGAAGTACGGCGCTCACGGGCTTCCGCTGATCGGATCGGGAGATTGGAACGACGGAATGAACCGCGTCGGACAGGCCGGCCGTGGCGAAAGCGTGTGGCTCGGCTGGTTTCTCGTGACGGTGCTGAATGATTTCGCCTCGATCTGTGAGCGCCGCGGGCGAAGCGATCTCGTTCAGACCTATCGAGACGAGGCGCGATGGTTGACCGGCATGCTGGAATTGGCGTGGGACGGCGACTGGTACCGCCGCGCGTACTTCGACGATGGAACACCTCTTGGGTCAGTGCAGAACGAAGAATGCAAGCTCGATTCGCTGACGCAATCGTGGGCCGTGCTTGCAGGGACCGCGCAACCGCGCCGCGCCGAACGCGCGATGAACGCCGTCCGTACACATCTTGTGCGGCGCGACGCACAGGTCGTGCTGCTGCTCACCCCACCGTTCGATCGAATGACGCACGATCCGGGCTATATCAAGGGATATGTGCCCGGCGTTCGGGAGAATGGCGGTCAGTACACGCACGCTGCGACGTGGACGGTGATCGCGCTCGCGCGCCTCGGCATGGGTGACGAGGCGATGGAATTGTTCCATATGATCAATCCGATCAATCACATGCGAACGCCCGAGGGCACCGAGCGATACCGCGCGGAACCCTACGTCATGGCGGCCGATGTCTACGCCCATCCGATGCATGTTGGTCGCGGCGGCTGGACCTGGTATACGGGTTCGGCGGGATGGATGTACCGGGCCGCGATTCAATCGCTCCTCGGCCTCCAGCGGAACGGCGCGACGATGAGCGTGAACCCCTGCATTCCAACTCAATGGCCGCACTTCTCGATGGAGTGGACGGTCGGTCGCACGCGTTACCGCTTCACCGTGTGGAACCCCGAGCATCGGTCCGAGCGAATCAAGTCAGCCGAACTCGACGGCGTCTCGGTTGATGCGCGTGCGATTCCACTGCAAGACGATGGCGCGAGACACGAGGTGACGATCGTACTCGGGGCCGCGCCAGGGGCTGACTTGTCTGTAGGAGCGCCGGGCCTCGCCGAGCATCGACAAGGTTCGTCATAGGCGCTGCGGTGCTTGGCAGTAGCGTCAGTTCGCGAAGCAGTAGAAGTATCCGTTGCCGCCCGTGGCGATGAGATTCTGCTGCGAACAGCCTTTCGAGCTATGCGCGGAGTTCCATGACATCGGGGCAGTACCGCCGCCCTGCTTGTTGTGATGACCAACCATCGCGCCGCCGCTCGACTCGGCGCTGGTCCAGTTGCCGCATGGAGCGTCGCCGGTCTGCAGGGTTCCGTCCGCTTGCGAGCCGGTCAGGATGTCGTGCTGGTTCCCCGGGACAGTCGCGCCTTTCTCGGTCAACGAGGTGTCGCCGCCGAGATTGTTGGCGTCGGAATGGAGATCGGCCACCGACTTAGCGACCACCACACCCTTCGCATTCATCCATGGTCCTTTGCCGATGCGATCGCGTGCGTTCACCGCCGGCTGCCCCGCCGCGGCCGCGGCGCTCAAATACGCGCGCCACGTGCGGTTGCCCGCTCCGGCGGCCGCTGCGAGCGTTTGACAGACCTTATCAGCGCCGGCGAGTCCGCCAAGATTCGCCCCGTTGCCAGGTCCAGCGCTGGTGATGAAAAAACTCATCTGATTCTGCTGTGCTGAGACGCTCAGGGAAGAGACCAGGGATGCGACTGCGGCAAACAGTGCTATCCCAATCGCGCCAGAGATCAACTTCGTCATGAGAAGCTCTCCTCTTTGAGTCGCGCGATCATAGCGCTTCTCTATCTCAGCCGATGCTTCTTCTTCGAAGGCGCTCCTCGAGAATCGCATCCGGCACGAAGGTCACTCCTCAAAACGATAGATATCTTTCATCAGCTCGAATCGCTCTTTCGCTGACAGGTCGCTCGCGCGCACGAACCCCGCGGCGCGTTTGCCATCGCGCGGCCGCAGAATCCACGCGCTCTCGAGCAGCTCGGGATAGCTTGGTAACGCGGCATCCATGTGCGCCGAACATTCAGTGACGACGAACGTGATCTGCGCCGAGCGTCCGGGCGACGCTTCGCAGCTCACGATCTCTTCTCCGAGTTTGCGACCTCTGGTGATCATCGAGTGCCGGCACGTTTCGCAGAGGCTCCGTCCGCTCTGCGACGATGTGCCTCCATAAATTTTGATTCGCATGCATCGCTCCGTGGCCGTGACGTAGCAGGCGCAGTGCCACGGAGGAAGACGCCGACTTTTGCGCGATTTCCGGTGTGAGGCATGCGCCAGCACCTGCAAACCGCGCATTTTCTGCCAGATGAAGACCTTTCGCCGATCGCAGGAACCGCGTTGCGCGCCTGCAACTCATCCTTGGACGTCGGCACGCATTCGTGTCTTGACTCGCTGTGAGCGCAGGAGAAAAATCGCGCTTTCTCTCCCTGCATTTAGCCTGGGGGTTTCCATGGCTACGGATCGTGTGTCGTCGCGCGCTGTCACTTCAATCACTCCGGCATTCACCAGTCCGCTGAGACACTACACCGGTGTGTGGTGCCTCTTTGTCGCCGCATTGCCGATCGTCGTCACGCAGTTCGGACTGATTCCGGTGTACGAATCGCAGCGCAGTCTGCTCCCTGCGTATGCGTCGTTCTTCTGTCTGCTGGCGCTCGCGTTCGTCTTCAGCCAGCGGCATCGCATGGCGCGGACGATGTTCGCGCCGAAGTTGTTGTGGCCCGACGAGAGTGGCACGCAGGTGAAGACCCGCGCGCGTCTGTCGATCAACGGCGCGCTGGCCGCGATGATCTTCGGTGCGCTCGCGTGCACCGCGATTTACCTGTGGGCCTTCGAAATCGGACGAACATCGCCGACGTTCCCGCGCCTGCCCCCGACATCGCTGAACGCGGTGCTGCTCGCGCTGTCGTTCATCACGCTGTGGCTGCTGGCGTCAGCGGCGTTCGCCGTGGTCGCCGTGCGCGAGCACATTCAGGGTGTGCTCGGTCTGACTGATGCGGAAGTCATTA
>DATCXH010000076.1:0-3291 GCA_036565925.1 Vicinamibacterales bacterium | reverse complement strand
GAGCCGATGCGCTGGCAGGATGCCGTGGACATCGTGATTGCCGTGGCAGAAGCGCTCACGATGGCGCACGCGAAAGGTCTGATCCATCGCGATCTCAAGCCGGACAACATCTTCCTGACCTCCGACCATCGCGTGAAGCTGCTGGATTTTGGCATCGCGCGCTGGACCGGCGACCTCCTCGATCACGACTCGACGACGCGCGCCGCGCTGACCGGCTCGGGCACCATCATCGGCACGTTGGCGTACATGTCACCGGAGCAGGCGCGTGGTGAAAACGCGGACGCGCCGAGTGACATCTTCTCCCTCGGCTGTGTCCTGCACGAGGCGCTCACCGGCAAGCGTGCCTTTTATCGCCCGACGGCAGCGGAAACGCTCGCCGCGATCCTCAAAGAGCGGCCGGCACTTCCGAGTGCCTTCGATCCCCTCGTGCCGTACGAGGTGGATCGCGTCGTCGCCAGGTGCCTCGAGAAGCACCCTCACGATCGCTTCCAGGACATGACACAGCTCGTCGCCGCACTGCGCGGGTTGCGCGACAAGACAGGGACCGGAACGCAAGTGGTCCACGAACCCGTGATGTCGGATCGTCTCGATTCGATCGCGGTCCTCCCGTTCGTCGATGAGAGCGGCATCGCGGAGCTCGAGTACCTCGCGGACGGGATCGCCGAGAGCCTGATCAACAGTCTGTCTCAGCTCGAACACATGCGCGTCGTGGCACGCAGCACGGCCTTTCAGTACAAAGGCCGGCAAGTCGACGTCGACGCCGTCGGCTCGGCTCTCAACGTCCGAGCTCTGTTGATGGGCCGCGTCGTACAGCGCGGGGAGTTCATCAACGTGCAGTGCGAGCTGTTCGACGTGCGAAAGCGCTCGCAGGTCTGGGGCGAACAGTACACACGGAAACCCGCCGACGTGTTCGTTGTTCAGGAGCAGATCGCTCACGAGATCAGCAAGAAGCTGAAGATCAAACTCAGTCGCGAGCAGAAGCGCCGTCTGACGCGGCGATACACCGAGAACACGGAGGCCTACCAGCTATACCTGCGCGGCCGCTTCTACTGGAACAAGCGAACGCCGCAGTCGATGAAAAAGGCGATCGAACACTTCCAGCTCGCGCTGGAGCAGGACCCGGCCTATGTGCTGGCCTACTCGGGACTCGCCGACTGCTTCGTCGTTCTCGGCAGCTATGGCGCTCTGTCACCAAAGGATGGATTCGAGCGCACGAAGATGGCGGCGCAGCGGGCGCTCGAGATCGACCCATCTCTCGCCGAGGCGTACACGTCGTTGGCATTCGTGAACGCCTTCTACGACTGGAGCTGGAAGGATGCAGAGAAGCACTTCAGACGCGCAAACAAGCTCAGCCCGAGCTATGCCACCGCGCACCAGTGGTTTTCATTCATGCTCTCGGCGATCGGACGCACCGACGAGGCCCTCTCCGTCGCTCACAAGGCACTCGATCTCGACCCACTCTCGCTGCCCATCAACGCGCAATTGAGCTGGGCTCTCTACATTGCACGGCAGTACGGCGCGGCTATTCAGCAAGGACAGAAGGCGCTGGAGATCGACCAGAACTTCGGCCTTACGCACTACTGGCTTGGACACTCCCAACTGCAGACGCGGCAGCACGAGGACGCGGTGAACAGCTTCATGACGTCATACAAGATTGCCGGCACGCCACAGTCGCTCGCCGGCGTCGGCTATGCGCAGGCTGCGGCCGGACGGCCCGACGAGGCCCGGAAGGTGATAACCCAGTTGGAAGAATGGCGGAGCACGCGGTTCATTGATCCGTTCACGACGGCGTTCGTATATCTCGGCCTCGGCGACGTCGAGCAGACGCTGACGTGGCTCGAGCGGTGCGTCGAAGAACGATCGTGGTGGCTGGCGTGGCTCAAGACGGAACCGGTGTTCGATGCCATCCGTGACCACCCGCGGTTCCGCCTCCTGCTTTCACTCGTCGGTCTCGTCTGACTTAGAAATCGAAGCGCACTTCAGTTGTCACAGAGCGGCGCAGCAGATCGCCAAACACGTGCTGCTGTACGGTCTGATTCAGAAGGTTGTTCACCTTGACGAGCGTCGTCACCCTCGGTCGGCCCCACTTGACGCCGAAGCTGGTGTTCACCAAGGTGTACGCATCGCTGTAGCCATGGTACGCAGGGGTCAGCACATCACTCCAGAATGCGCGGCCGGAGTAGTTGACACTGAGCGAGCCGAGATACCGAGCCCCATTGTAGACACCACCGACATTGACGCGGTTCGTCGGAGGCAGCATCAGCTCGGACAGCGGGAACGGATTCGGGTCCTCGAGGATCTGGGGGCGCCCCTGCCACGAGTAGTTCACGAACGTCGTCAGTGCAGTCGACATCCGGTGATCGAGCGACAGCTCGATGCCCTTCTGACGCGTCGGACCCAGATTCAAATACGTGAATGCCGTGCGCGGAAGATAGATACCCGCCTGGGCAAGTACGCCCAGCACCGCCGCGGGCAGTGGCCAACCCGGTGGCGGATTAGCGGGCGTGTACGGATCGAGAGTGCTCGGCAGCGTGACGAAGTTGATGGTGTCCTTCATGTCGTTCACGTAGAACGCCGCGCCGAGTGTCGACCGCTCGCGAATCGTGGCTGTATACGCAACCTCGTATGCCGTCAGGGACTCTTCCTTGAGCGGCTGCTGCGGGGTGGATCCGATTGGCAACTCGCTGCCAACGCCATGGACGACAAGAGGAAACGGCGTCGAGAGGCCAAGCGCGCGAAGATCGACGGGAGTGATCAGCGCGATGTCGAGATAGTTGTTGATCGTCGACGGCGAACGGAAGGCTCTGTTGTAGGAGACGCGAAGAGACTGACCTGCTGCTGGCCTGAAGACAGCCGCCAGTCTCGGCGAGAACACGGGGCCATCGATGTTGCCGAACTTGTCCACACGACCACCTACCGCGAATCGCCACGGCCCCAGGAAGATGTCGTCCTGGGCGTACGCGCCGATTTCGTTCCGGTCGCGCGACGTCGGCGCCATCGTGATATCGAAGTTGTTGCGGCGATAGTTGCCGCCGTAGCTGAGTGCGTGACGCGAGCCCACCACGGTGGCGTGGCTGGCTTCGATATCGAACGTCGTGGTCCTGAAGTTCAGCTGCAATGGTCCGCCGGTGCGTGCGTCGGGAACGAGTAGGTTCGGCGATTCCGCGTCGAGGTAGTTGACGAACGTTCCAATACGAAGGCTGCCCTGCGAGTAGGCCACCTTGCCGTACGCCAGCACGGATCCCGGCTGAATTTCGAACGGGCCAATGCCGCTGTAGACGATGCCGGCGG
>DATCXH010000238.1:0-8378 GCA_036565925.1 Vicinamibacterales bacterium | reverse complement strand
TCGGTGCGGACACGATGCCGTGTACCTATGTGGTCGGCGTCGCGGAGGACATTCACGCCGAGTCGATCGACCCGGCGCCGAGGTCGTTCTTCTATTATTTGCCGGCGGCGCAGTGGCGCCCGGAGCAAGGAGGCCTCTTCGTGCGCGCGCGTGGCGACGCACAGAGGCTCGTGGAGCCAGTGCGCAGGCGCCTCCAACGTGAGATGCCGGGTGCGTCGTTCGTCTCGGTCGAACCGCTCGGCGGCATCGTCGATGCGACGTTGCGTTCGTGGATCCTCGGCGCCAACGTGTTCACCGCGTTCGGTGTGCTGGCGCTCGTGCTCGCCGCGGTTGGTCTGTACAGCGTGATCGCGTATAACGTGACGCATCGGAAGCACGAGCTGGGTGTGCGACTCGCAGTCGGCGCCACTCGCGCGAACATCGTTCGGCTCGTGGTCGGCGATGCGCTTCGCTTCGCGCTCGCCGGCATCGTCGCCGGCGCGGGAGTGGCGCTCATCGCTGGCCGTTGGGTCGCACCGCTTCTCTTCCATCAGTCGCCGCGCGATCCAGCGGTGTTCGCGTTGGTTGCGGCAGTTCTGCTCGTCGTGGCCGTTGTGGCGAGCTTTGTCCCCGCTCTTCGCGCAGCCGGAGTCGATCCTCGCACCGCGCTTCAAGCAGACTAGTCCGGGCGCTAATCTTGTTTTGATGACTCCCATGCACGTTCGAGGCGTGCTCGTTGCTGCCATTGCAGCAATGAGTATGTCCTCATTCGCCAATGCGCAGACGCCAACGCCGAAGGCCGCGCCGCAGAATCCATCTCCGATGGTGGAGAACACTCGCGCGCACGAGCGCCTCGTGCCGAAAGAGCTGGCAGGCACCAAGCGGTCGTTTGCCGGTCCGCTCGGCAAGCCAGTGGAGCTCTTCGTGCCCGACGGCGCGCGAAAGCACGACGCGTTCGATCTCGTCGTCCACTTCCACGGCGCCGCGTGGCTTCCGGAACAAGCCGTCGCGGCGCTCGACGACCATCATGTCGCGGCCGTGCTCAATCTCGGAACCGGTTCCGGCGTGTATGACCGTGCCTTCACTGACTCGACGGTGTTCGATTCGCTTCTGGCGGGGGTGACGCGCGAGGTCTCGACGGTCATCGGCAAGCAGGCGCGCGTGGGGCGGATCACGCTGGTCGGATTCTCCGCAGGCCACGGTGCCGTACGTGCGATCCTCAGGCAGCCCCGTTTGTTCGAGAAGATCGACGCGGTGCTGTTGCTCGACGGGATGCACACGTCCTACGTGCCTGATCATCAGGTGCTCGCGTTGGGCGGTACGCTGGACACAACGAACCTCACGGCCTTCGCCGCCTTCGCCCGGGCGGCTGTACGCGGAGAGAAGCGTTTCCTCATCACCCACTCGGAGATCTTCCCGGGCACCTTCGCGAGCACGACGGAGACGGCAGACTGGCTCCTTCGCTCACTCGCTCTGCACCGCACACCAGTGGTGAAGTGGGGCCCGCGCGGAATGCAGCAGCTCAGCGAGGTTCGCGCCGGCAAGTTCGAGCTCCTTGGCTTCGCCGGAACTTCGGCGCCGGATCATATCGATCAACTGCATGCAATGCCGGAGTTGCTGGCGCGGTTGCTGGACCGGTGAGCGGGCAAAGTTGTTGCCCCGCACGGCACCCATGGTCGGCGCTCGTCGAGCGAGCACCGCCTTCCGCCGTAAATCCCGGAGGAAAAATCGATGATCCGAGATGAATCGCGCAAGACGGACGGCGCGCCATCGTCAGACACAGTGTGGAGCTCGTTGCGCTGGTGGCCAACGTTGCTCGGCATCGCGCTGGCAACCTTCATCGCCTTCGACATGTCGGGTGGCAGCGCACTGGCTCCCGTCGTCGCCGCGGCCGGCGTCGTGTACCTCGGTGCGGCGGCGTTGCGGAAACCAGGAGCGGCGTGGCCGCTGTTCGTCGGAACGTTCCTCGTCATCTCCGCGACGCGGGTCGGCGTCCTCGCCGTCGACGCTATCACCACCGGATCAACAAGGTCGTCGCACGGTCAATGGCCGAGTTCTGCGGCGTGCTCGGCGCCCTGCTTGCGGTCGTGATCGTGGTCGCCGTCGCGCGCGGCTGAGCTGGTATTTCACACCTCCTCACAGGAATTGCATGCGCATTCTCAGATCCGTCGGCGCCGTCGTCGCTGGTTACGCGATCTTCGCGCTTTCGGCCGTCGCGTTCTTCCTGATCGCCGGACAACCGCCGCATCAGGAAGCACCGCCGGGCATCATGGTGGGCAGCATCGTCGTCGGTGTGATCGCTGCGCTCGTGGGAGGCTACGTCGCGGCATGGATCGCCGGGCGCAAGTTCGGCGCGCACGGCGTCGCCGTCGCCGCGATCCTAGCGCTCGGAGCAGCAGTGTCTCTCGCCAGCACGGTAGGCCATGGCGCCATCTGGACTCAACTGGCCGCGCTGCTGCTGATGGCGCCGGCCGCGGCGCTCGGAGGCTGGGTGCGCGGGCGGCGCACAGAGCACGCCTGATCGCTCTCCGCGATCACGACGCGGTAAGCACAACCCTGTTTCCAAGCATCTAAAAGGCCAAGCACGCGTGCGCTCATCGCATGCGACCACATGCTGCTTGGAGGGGCGCGTGACGACTCTTGGGCAGGACATACGGCAGGCGTTCAGGAACATCCGCGGCGCACCCGGATTCTTCGCGACCATCGTCGCCACGCTCGCCATCGGCATCGGTGCGAACACGGCGTTGTTCAGCGTTCTGCGCACGGTGCTGCTCGACCCACTGCCCTATCCAAATTCCGGTCAGCTCGTGGTCGTCAGCAGGTCACCGTGGCAGCGCGCTGAGGTTGCGATGATGTTCCGCGACTTGCCGAACGCGTTCCAGGAAGTCGCCGGCTACTCGCCAGAGCCGGTTGCTATCACCGACGGCAATCAGCCGGATCAGGTTCAGGCCTCGAGCATCACGCCGAACTTCTTTCATCTATTCCGTGCCACGGTCGCCCGCGGACGCGATTTTGTGGACACCGACGCACGACCCGGCGCGGTTCCCACGGCCATCATCGGATACGATCTGTGGATGACGCGTTACGGCGGCCGTGCGGACATCATCGGGCAGGTCATCCGCCCGAACGACGAGCCGCGCCAGATCATCGGTGTCACGCGCCGCGGATTTCGTCTGTTCGGTCCGCACTCCGGCGACCCGCAGGTCTGGATGCCGTTCGAACTGCGTCCGCGCGACCAGCGCGGCCGGCCGCTGTGGGTGATTCCCGTCGCGCGTATGAGGAACGGCGCGTCGCTCGAACGAATGCAGGCGGCCGTCGATCGAGCATGGCCGGCATTCGTCTCCGCGCATTCCGAGCTCGGTCACGCCGATCGCCCGAGTCCCCGGCTCGCAACGATCAGATCGGAGATCGTGAAGGATGCTCGGACCGCGCTGATCGTTCTACAACTCGGCGCGGCAACGCTCCTGCTGATCACATGCGTGAACGTCGCCAATCTGCTGCTCGCTCGCGGCGTCGCCCGGCAGCACGACGTCGCGATTCGGTCTGCACTCGGTGCGTCGCACGGCCGACTCCTCCGGCAACTCATGACCGAAAGCCTCGTGCTCTCGATGCTCGGAGGTTTCGTTGGTCTGTTGCTGATGCGACTGACCCTTGGCCTGATCGTCGGCATGGCGCCGGCCGACGTGCCAAGGCTCGACGACGTGCGCGTCGACACATCGGCGTTTCTCGTCGCTCTCGCCATCGCTTCCGTCACCGGAATTGTCGGCGGCATCGTCCCGGCGTGGGTCTCATTGCGTGGTCCGCTGCATGAGTATATTCTGAACGGCGGCCGAGGCTCGTCGCGCTCTAGTTCGCAGCGTCGGATGACGCATGCGCTCGTGGTGACGGAGGTGACGCTGACCCTGATGTTGCTGGTCGGCGCAGGTCTCGTCGTACAGAGCTTCTTGCGGCTGACGGACCAACCACTCGGCTTTCGCACCCGTAACGTGCTGACGATGCCGATCCAGATCCCGCCGACGCGTCGTGACAGCGTGGAGCAGTTGGACGCATTCTATACCGCGGCGCTCGAGAGATTGCGTTCGATACCCGGGGTTCAGTCGGTCGCGATCGCCAATAATCTTCCGATTCGCCGCGGCAACGCCCGGCGCGAGTATGAGGTCGAAGGTACTCGTGAAAACAGAACCGCGCAGTATGGCGTCGTGAGCGCGAGCTACTTCGACGTGCTCGACACTCCTCTGCTGAAGGGCCGCTATTTCGACGCCGGCGATCGCCGCGGTGGATTGAAGGTCGCCATCATCGATCAGGCCCTGGCGCAGCAGGCATTTCCCGGTCAGGACCCGATCGGAAAACGTTTCCGGTTCGAGGACGGCAACGACGCGTGGCTCACGATCATCGGAGTCGTCGGCAATACTCGTGGTGGTGGTCTCGCCGGCGACATGAACGCCGGATTCTACATTCCTTACACCCAGCGACCCGCGCTCATCTCCGAGATCGCCGTCGGGCGCATCGGTGTCTTCCTCGTTCGATCAGAAGCCTCTGTCGCCGCGCTCGGCGCTTCGATGCGAAATGCCGTCTGGATCGTGAATCCGCATCAGCCGATCACCGGCGTCACTACACTCGCCGACGCGGTGGCCACGGGTGCCGCGCCGCACCGTTTTCGCGCCGCGCTGTTCGCGACGTTCGCAAGCATCGCACTCGTGCTCGTTCTCGTCGGCATCTACGGTGTCATCGAGTATGCTGTCACGGAGCGCACGCGCGAAATCGGGGTTCGCATTGCTCTTGGCGCCACGCCGAGCGTCATTCTCTCTGACGTACTGCTCGGAGGACTTCGTCTCGCGGGCATCGGAGGCGTGCTCGGCATCGCCGGCGCCTTTGCGCTGAATCGGTTTGTCCGCGATATGCTATTCGGCGTGAGACCCAACGATCCACTCACGCTCGCGATTGCGCTCGCCTTGATCGTGCTGGTGACAATTGCCGCTTGCATGATTCCGGCGCGACGCGCGATGCTGGTGGATCCGATCGTTGCCGTGACCGGGACGTCGTCATTCGGACGACTGACGCGATGACACGCTCATTCCGCCTTGAGCGCCTCCGTCGGCGGAATCCGTAGCGCGTTTCGCGCGGGCGTCCACGCTGCAAGCATCCCGAACGTCGCCATGAAGAAGGAGACGCCCGCGAGGATCGCGACGCGATGCTCGCCGAGCAAGTATCCGGCTGCCAGCATCCGATCGACAAGCGCCGCGAGGACGATCCCGACAGCGACGCCCGCCCCGACCTGTGCCGCTGCGCGCGAGAACAGCGCCCAGAGCACGCGCCGACGCTCCGCGCCGAGCGCAATGCGAATGCCGATCTCGCGCCGCCGCTGCGTGACGACCACTGACATCAGCGCATAGACGCCAGCACACGACAGCATCAAAACGCTCAACGTCACGATCGCGAGCGACACGGCGAGCCACTGCAATGGTAATTGCTGCGTGTGCATCCGATCGTTCAGCGGAGCCACCTGCCGCAGGAGGAGATCGGGTTGCACGGTCGCGGTGATGTCGCGTAACCGGTCGGCAAACGCGATAGGATCGGTGCGCAGACGGATCGTCAATGCCGCGGGATACAGATGCCCGATATTCGCCGCGCGATACACTGCGGCGTGCGGTACGTCCGGAAACGGCAACTCGGCGGGAAAGTCGCCGACTACCCCGACGACCTCGTGCCACGGGCCGCGTTCAATACCGGCCTTTGTGTAGGTGAGGGTGCGCACACGACGCCCGATGGCGTTGTGGCCATGAAGTACGACGTCGACGAACGCGTGATTGACGATCACCGCGTTCGACGCGCTGTCAGTGTCCGTCGGGCCAAACGTGCGTCCCGCGACGAGGGGGACGTCAAACATATCGAAGTACCGACGATCGACTCTCCCGAAACGTGCTCGCGGTGGGTTCTTGTCGAACTCGTGCGTGGGCGGTGTCGCCGCGTCCGCGCCCGGGGCGCTGTCGGCTTCGATCAGGTCTACCGTTTCCGATCCTGGAAGAGCGTCAGCGTACGTGACGCCAGCGACATCCGGCTCGGCGGCGAGGCGTGTGAGCAACGCGTCGCGCGAGCGCGCAAAGCGCGATACGAGCTTTCCGGGGTCGATCCTTCCCGTAGCAGCACCGATGTCCAGACGCTCCATTGCGAGCCCCGCCGAGAGATACTGCTCTGCAGGAAATCCGGGGCCCGTAGTGACCGCTCGCAGCCACTCGCCCGTGAATCGGACCGCCGCCGGGAGGAGCGCGACGGCGAACGCCACTTCCGTGACGATGAGCGCCGTCCAGAGACGGCCCATTCGAATTGTCGAATGGCCGCCGGCAAGCCGTTGCAGTGAGAGCTGTACGCGTGGTCCGGTCAGACGCAGCGCTGGAAGAACGCCAATGATCAGGGCACCGAGGGCGGTCAGTCCAACGATGTACCCGAGCGTCGGCCGGCTGACGTCGAAACGGATCCAGAACGGAATTCCGGCCAATCCGAATCGCGCCAGAGCCGCAGCGATCTGCGACGCGATGATGGAGATGAGCGCGAGCCCGATCGCGGCGCCGCATCCGGCGAGGACGCACGCTTCGCCGAAGAGCTGAGCGACGATACGGCCGCGCGTGCCGCCGAGCGCGCTTCGCACGGCGATCTCTCTCTGGCGCGTTGCCGTGCGCGCGTACACGAGTGTGGCGACGTTCACGCAGATGACCACGACGAGCAGCACGACGATGGTCTCCATCACTCGGAAGGCTTGCGCGGCCGACGCGTCGTCGAGGTTGCGGGACATCGACTGCGCATACGGCATGATACGCGCGCGCAGATTGCGGTGCGTGACCGGGTGATCGTGCGCAGCGACGGCCGACAGCGTCGCAAGCTCCGCGCGTGCATCGTCGAGTGTGGCGCCCTTGGCGAGTCGTCCGAAGACGTAGAGCGCGGGTCCCTCGCCAGGCTCGTAACTCACCGGGTCCAGGCGCAGCGGGATCCACGCGGTGTAGCTCTCGGGAAACAGAAACCCCTTCGGCATCACTCCGACGATCGTGCGGAGCGTGCCGCCGAATTGAACCCTTCGACCTACGACTCCCGTGTCAGAGCCGAACTTGCTGCGCCACACATCGTAGCCGATTACCGCGACGGGCGGCGCGTCCGGCCTCTCGTCGTCGTCGACGAGGTAGCGGCCGAGCAGCGGCGGCACGCGGGCGACACGAAAGCCGACGGCGCTCATCTCGACACCGCGCAGCGGCTCCGCGCGTCCATCCGATCCAATGAGATTGATCACCATTGGCCGGAATACGCCCAACTCTGAAACCGAGCGCAGATGGCTACGCCATTCGGCGAAGTCGCGGCTGATGCGGTATTCGGATTTGCCGGCTGCGATGTCCCACATCTGAATGCCGACGACACGATCGCCTTCATCGAGTGGGAGGGTCGGACTCCGTATGGTGGTGATGACACCGCACACCCCCGCGCCGACAGCGATCGCGACACCGATCGCCACGCTCGCCATCAATGTCAGCCCCGGATACTTCGCGATCATCCGCCCGCCGAGCTTAAAGTCGAGCCACGAAAAGCGAAGCCAGTCGAACCACGCAAGACCGCGCGCCTCTCGTCCCTGTTGAGCATAGTTGTACGTGCCGCCGAACTCGGCCCGTGCCCGACGCATCGCTTCGGTAGCGCACATGCCTTCACGCTCGAGATCGGCCGCGCGCAGCTCGATGTGGAGCTGGAACTCTTCCGCCATCTCGGCGTCCATCATCTTGCTTCGATGCACACCGAGCGACCACGACCGGATCCACGCGAGCAAAGGGAACATGACGTCAGATTTCCTGCGGCGTGGCGGCGAGGACCCGCGCGATGGCGCTAGCCAATCGGTTCCAGCTCAGCGTTTCCTCACCGAGGCGTTTGCGTCCTGCGGCGGTGATCCGGTAGTACTTCGCGCGTCGGTTGTTCTCCGACGTCCCCCATTCACTGTCGATGAGACCCTGATGCTCGAGGCGGTAGAGCGCGGGATAAAGCGCGCCCTGCTGGATCTGGAGCGCGCCACCCGAGATCTGCTCGATACGCAGCAGCACGCCGTAGCCGTGGAGCCTACCGAGTGACACGGCCTTCAGGATCAGGACGTCGAGGGTGCCGGGAAGTAGCTCGGCCTGAGGTGCCATGCGTCTTCTCTCTCCTAGATCATTTAGGAGAGAAGAGGTTATGGATCTCTCCTAATCTGTCAAGGAGAGAGTGACCGCGGCGGCTGTGACGACCTGATGGAGGCATCATCTGACGCGACGAACCCCGGGGCAAGCAGCTTGCGATCCTGATCGCGATCAGCGGCCGCGAGTGATGCAGGGTTGTCGCCATGCGAAGGTTCTCGTGTCGCGCGCTCCATGTCGAGCGCGCGACGCTCATTG
>DATCXH010000762.1:0-9801 GCA_036565925.1 Vicinamibacterales bacterium | reverse complement strand
ACTTGCGCAGGCGCGGGTTGCGTCGGCGCGGGCGCGAGGCCGACCGGTGCTGCCCCCGGCTGCGCCAGCAGCGGTGGCGGACCGCTCAATCCCAGATTGGCCTGCGTGCCGATGCGAATCGGTCCGACATCTTGCGGCGTGAGCTCGTGGGTGCGCACGATTCGCGGCGTCAGCAACATCACGATGTCACTTTGCGTCACGTTCGTGTCGTTGTTCGAAAACAGCTGCTTGATGACCGGCACGCGCAGCAAGAATGGAAAGCCGGAGAGCAACTTCCGCTGGTCCTCACGAAGCAGGCCGGCGAGCAGTGACGATTCGCCCTCGCGCAGTCGCAGTACCGTCGTCACCTTTCTCGATCCAAACGAGGGCAGCTCCTGGCCCGCGATGACGACACCAGCGCCCAGCGTGCTGCTCTCGACGAACAGCTCCATGCGGATATCACCCTCATAGGTGACCTTCGACGTCATCTTTACGTTGACGCCGACCGAGCGGTAGTTGAACGACGTGAGCGGCTGCGAATTTGCGCCACCCGCGGCAACCGGCGTGAACGTCGTGGATGGAACGGGGATGTCCTCGCCGAGGTTGAGCTCGAGGGGCACGCCCTCAGCGCCGCGCAGCTGCGGTTTGGCGATGACTTTCGTTTCGGTATCCTGCTCGAGGAACCGCACCACCGCCGACGGGACCGCCAGGTAGAAATCGCTTGTGCTGACCCCGCGCGAGATGGTGTTCGCGTTGAATGGTTGCCCGTTCAACGTGGCGCCACCGCCATCAGCCGCTGTCGCGGTACCGCGTGGATCACGCTCCGGCGAGAACACGGCGTTGATGGCGTAGTTTCCGAGGTCGATGCCGTACTTCTTCGCCCGGCCGCGATTGACCTCGAGAATCTGCACATCGACGATCACTTCAGCGCGCGGCTTGTCGTTGCTCTCGATCATCCGCTCGATGATCGCCATCATCGCTGTCGTAGCGCGGACGTTGATGACGCTGGCCGTCTTGTTCGCACTGATCACCGGCGCGAGCTGCTGGCCGCCAATCGGCCGAATCACCTGGTTGAGCATCTGCGCGAGCTCGAGTGGATCGACGTGCGAGATGTAGAAGTTCTGAACCAACTGCTCTTCGTACTGCGCGCGCTTCTGTGCGTTGTCCGGAATGATCAGGACGGTCTTTTGATCCTGGACCTTGTAGAACAACTGATTCGCGGTGACGATGGAATTCAGCGCTTCTCCGAGGGTGACGCCGTTCAGGCTCACGGTGTAGACGCGATCCTGGAACGTGCTGTCGAAGGTGATATTGATCCCGGTGGACTTGGCGATCGCGCCGAAGATGTCGCGCAGGCTCGCCTGGTTGAACACGAGCGGTGCCATGACAGTGTTCAGGTTGAACAGCGCCGGCGGCCCCTCTTGCCGCGCCTGCTCGCGCATTTGCTGCACGGAGTTGCGGGGGCGGGCGGCTTCGATCTGATCGCGGAGCGTTCGTTCGAGCTCAGTGACCCGGGCGGCGAGCTGCCTGTTCGGTGGGTCGAATTCGCTGGCGCGACGATACTCGCGAAGCGCATCTTCGAGCTGTCCGCGCGCTTCGGCGATGCGCGCCGCGTCGACGTGAACTTGTGAGGCGCTGATCATCGCGCGCTCGTACGCGATGCGGTACTCGGCGTTGTTGGGATTCTTATCGACGGCGCGGCGATAGTGATCGACTGCCGTCTCCCAGTCACCGGCCCGAGCCGCGTCTTCTCCCCGGCTGTAGGCGCGACCAGCCGCGCATGCGGCGGCGAGGCTGGCGATCGCGATCAGCGCAACGACTCTGACGTATGCGTGTCTCATTGTCCTGACAGCCGGATGGTCTGCCGGCCTCTCCCATCCAGGTAGATGAGGTCGGCCGAATTATCGCCAACCCGCAGCAAACGATAGCGCCCCTCGATCACGTCGCCTTCCTTCCCGTTGAACACGTTGCCCCGGCCGTCGCTCAGTACTGCCACACGGCCCGGAGCGTCGCTCGGTTGCAGGTAGCCGATGAACCGGAGCGGGATCGGTGGTGGCGGCGGAGGGGGCAGAGGTCCGGTCGGCAGGACCTCGACGGGCGCCGAAGGACGCCGCGCGAGCGCGCGCGCAGGCGGCGTCGCAGACGCCCGGCGCTCGAAGCGGAATGGGTTGCGGTCCGGCGCGCTCAACTCACCGCGCTCACGGTCCAGGAGTTTGAGATTGATCTCGGTCACCCCGTCGCCAGCCTTGGCCTGTGCTCCTCGTGCACCTGCCGGTGCGCTTCCCGGTGCACCGGCCAATGGTCCCACCGACGGCCAAATCCAATACCCGACTGCGCCGCCCATCAGCAGCACGAGCACGAGCGTGAGTCCCCGCGTGCGGGTCATTTGCTGGCGCTCCGGTAGTACGTGGATAAATCCAAGGCCAGACGCAGCGACCCTTCATTGCTGCCTTCGGCCAGCGAAATGTTCTCGATCACCACGAACTGCGGTGCGCTTTCAATCGTGTGGATGAAGCTGCGCAGGTTGTTATACGTCCCGGTGAGCACGACACTCACTTTGAGCTTCGTCAGCGTGCTGCCACGCTCCTCCACCGGTTCGTAGCGGCTTCCCTGATATGCGAGGCGGTTCTCCTGTGCGAGACGCTGGACGCGTCCGTATGTCAGTCGCCGTGCACCCGACAGGTCCTGGGCCAGCACCATCGAATAGAACGTGTCGAGCTCCTTGGTCGCGCGAGCCTTGCCGCTCAGCGTGCCGTTGGCGCGGTCATATTCTGCTTGCGCCGCCGCTTTCGCCTGCTCTGCTGCCACCGTCCGCTGTTCGACCGTCGCGACGCTCTGGTTCAACGGACGCACGACGAACAGGTAAAGCAGGATGTTGACGCCGAACGCGGCGGCGATGATGACCACCGCGCGGCGATGTTCCTGAACGACGCGCCGGACGAGCCTCATGACGTGGCTGTCAGTCACTGAGTGCCCTCCCGCCGTTCGTCGTCGCCTGAGCCACAGATTTCTCGCCGGCGGCACTGGCTGCCTGCTGCACGTACGCGCCTTCGATGAGCGCCTCGAGCAACCCATCTTCGGTCGCCTGCTCGTCGGTCGTCAGGACGTTGTGGAATGCGCCGGTCCTCTCGAGATCCTCGAGAAACTTCTCGACGTCGCCGATCTCCTTGGCCTCGACACGCATGCTGATGATGAAGCGTCCGTCCTTTTCGAGCCGCGGCTGAACGGCCGTGATCCGCACGTTCTCCGGCAGCGTCTTCTCGAACTGCGCGAGAAGGTCAGTCCACGAGAACGCCCGCATCTCGATGATCGATTTCGCTTCTCGCGCCGCCGCTGAGACGACTTCGAGTTCCTTGGCATTGATCTGCCCGCGGATTTGCGCGGCATCGGCCCGCAGCTTCGCAGCATCGTTCTGTGCCTGCACCGCGCGGGCACCGAGTGACCGCTGGCTCGTGGCCAGCTGCAACAGACTGATCACGTTGAACAGCGTGAACAGGATGACCAACGCGACGAGGGCGCCGAGGGCCGCCTGCACCGCGCGGATGTTGTAGAACGGCCGGGTCGAAAGATTTGTGCGCAGCATCAGACTGCGACCGCTTCCCGCCGCGTGCGCAGCAGCATCCCGACCAGGGGTGACAGCGTGGCCATCAATTCCGGTGTGGGTTGAATGCGGTCGGTGAGCGCAGCGCCGCGGGTCGGATCGATCGGCTCGACCGACGCTCCCATGTGCTCTTCGAGATTGCGGCGGGCCATGTCAACAGCGCCCGGCGTCTTTCCGAGCCCGCCGAGGAGGATTCGCGCGAAGCCTCGCCCACCGAGCCGATCCTGGTAATACATCGCGGTCTGGTGCACGACGTCTTGCAATGCCTCTTCGTCACCTTCCGCTCGATTGCGGAAGAAAATCAGGTCCTCGCGCCGGAGGATCACGATCGACGTGTATTCCGGGCGCATATGTACGACGAGCCAGTCGCCATTGGCGACCGGTCCCGCGTTCAGAAACAAGTTCACGACGCCGAAGGTGGCCAGGTCGACGAGTCCGGCCTCTATGCCGGCTTCCTCACACACCGTCTCGTACTCGCGAATGATCTCGCGGCGAGCTGCTACCACCACGAACTCGTTGCCCTCGGTGCCACGCGTTCCAGGGCTGTAGGTGACGCAGGCGTCCTCGACTGGGAACGGCGTGGATTTCTTCATCTGCCAGCGAATCAACTGGTCGAGATCGTCACGCCGGGCCGGGGTCTGATCGAAGCGAACCAGCGAGACCTTCCCGACGAGATCGGGCACGACCAGCGCGACGCGCCGAGGACGCACGCCGACGCTGTCGCACGCAGAGCGCAACGCCCGTACCACGGCGTCGCGGTCCGGCATGTTCGCGCCCATGAGCGACGGCACCACGGCGCCGGTGGGCATTGGCTCAACGGCGTAACCCTGAACGACGGGGGTCTGTCCGCGGCCGCCAAGCACAGCGATGGATACGGCTTCCGGCGCGATCTCGATCGCGGCGTCGAGCGGTGGGCTCGCCAGCCAGGAGGCTAAGAGGCTCATTCGACGAACGTCACCTTATTGATTTCACGCAGCGTCGTCAGCCCCGTGAGTACTTTTTCAATTGCAGATTCCCGGAGGAAGCGCATGCCCTCTTCGTGTGCGGCTTTCTTCACCTCAGAGGCCGGGCGCCTGTCGAGGATCATCTCACGGATGCGATCGGACAGATTCAGCAGTTCGCAGATCGCCGTGCGTCCTTTGAACCCCGTGCCGCCGCATTCGATACACCCTGCGCCGTCATAAAACGTGTGCGTTCGGGCGAGATCGACATCCAGTCCCGCCTCTTCGAGCTGCGCGGGGTCAACGGGAGTCTCCCGCTTGCAGTGATAACAGATGAGTCGTACGAGCCGCTGAGCCATTACGCAATTCAATGCCGACACGAACTGATAAGGTTCGACGCCCATGTTGAGAAATCGGCCGAGCACATCCACGACGTTGTTCGCATGGACCGTCGTGAAGACGAGGTGGCCCGTGAGCGCCGACTGGATGGCGATTTGCGCGGTCTCGGGATCGCGAATCTCGCCCACCATGATCTTGTCGGGGTCGTGTCGGAGGATCGACCTCAATCCCCGTGCAAAGGTCAGCCCCTTTTTCTCGTTGATAGGAATCTGCGTGATTCCGCGGAGTTGATATTCAACGGGATCTTCAATCGTGATGATCTTGTCTTCGACTGACTTGATTTCCGACAGTGCTGCGTAAAGAGTCGTCGTCTTACCTGAGCCGGTCGGCCCGGTGACGAGGACCATGCCATAAGGCTCGCGGATGTACTTCCGGAACCGCCGGAGCTCGAGCTCGGGAAAGCCCAGAATGTCGAGCTTCAATTCGGTGAACTGCTCGCTGATCGATTCCTTGTCGAGGATGCGGATGACCGCATCTTCGCCGTGGACGCTCGGCATGACCGACACACGAAAGTCGATCGTCTTGCCGGGCATGCGGACTTTGAATCGGCCGTCCTGGGGAACGCGCTTCTCGGCAATGTCGAGCTCCGCCATTACCTTCACGCGCGAAATGATCGAGCTGTGAAACTGCTTGCCGATGGGCCGCATCGCTGGCTGTAAGACGCCGTCGATCCGGTACTTCACGTGAACGGCATCGTCACCGGTCTCGATGTGAATATCGCTTGCCCGCCGCTGGATCGCTGTGTAGATCGTCGAGTCCACCAGTTTGATGATCGGACTGATATCGCTGGTCAGGCGTTCGACGGTCAGGTTCTCCTCGCCGGTCTCGTCCTCTTTGAGGACCTGCAGCTCAAACGCCTCGGTCGCTTCTTCGAGAACGCGCTGCGAGCTTTCGCTCTTCTTGAGGATCGACTGAATCGCCGAGGGTGCGCCGACAGTGACTTTAATCGGCGTGCGCAAAATCACGCCGAGCTCGTCGATCATCGGCAGGTCAGTCGGATCGGATACGACGATCACGAGGAACCGGCCTTCACGACGATGAGGCACGAACCCATAGCGCAGCATGAGGTCGGCCGGGATCGACCGGAACAGATCCTGATCGATCCGGAATTCCTCCATGTCGATGAAGTCGAGTCGATAGCGCTCGGCTAGCATCCGCGCACGGGAAAGCTCCTCGGAATACTCCTCCGGATTCGGTAGAGGCAGATTGGCTGGTGCAGTTGCCATCAGTAAAACCCTTATGCGCCCACGACCGAGGTCAGCTCGAACAGCGGCAGGTACAACGCCAGGACGACCGCCGCGATGATGATCCCCATGAAGACCAGCATCGCCGGTTCGATCAGTCTCGTGACCCGTTCGACTTCGGTTTCGACCTCTTCGTCATAAAACTCGGCGAGGCTGCTCAACATATCCTGCAGCGCGCCAGTGGACTCTCCAACCTCGACCATCTTCACCGCAACGTCCGGAAAAACCTTGCGGGCCCGGAGAGCGCCCGCAAAGCTCTGACCTTCCTGGACGCGGCGACGCACCTCGTCCAAGCCATCGCTCATATATCGGTTCGAAATCGATCGAGCAGCAATCTCGAGCGAATGGACGAGCGGTATACCCCCACCCAGCAGAGTCGAGAGCATCCGAGCGGCCTGAGACGTGTAGAACTTTCGAGCCGTTGCGCCGAACCAGGGGATGCCGAGCATCCATCGATCGAGGATGGCCTTCTGGGACGGTTGGCGGAACCAGAAGATCCCCACCACGACCAGAGCGATGGATGCGGGTCCGAGAACAAGGATATTCGACGCCAGGGCATTTGAGAACCCGACGATGATCCGGGTCAGCAGTGGCAGCGGACGATCAAAGGTGGCGTAAAAGTCCGAAAAGGCGGGAATCACCCTGAGGACGATGATGCCGACGAGGACGGCCATCATCGTGACCAGAATCAACGGATACATCAGTGCCGAGATGGTCCGTCGGCGAGCGGCGCCAATCAGCTTCTCGTACGCCACATAACGGCGGATGACAGAGTCCAGGTTGCCGCTGCGCTCGCCCGCAAGTAGAGAGGCCGAATACACCGGTGGAAACAAGTCACCGTGCTCGGTAAAGGCGTCCGATAGCGCTGTTCCGCTCTGCACTTTGTTGTAAACGCCATCGAGAACGGCCTTGAACGTGGGGTTCTCAACACGTTGCCGGAGGATATCGAGTGACTGAGTGAGCGGCATCCCCGCTTTCAGCAGGGTCGCGAGCTCCTGGTTGAAAACGACAAATTCCTGTCGGCTGATGCGACGGCGGCGAGGTCCTCCCGCGGAAAGCCCGGAGAGCACACCCCGAGGCTGAAGCGAAAGGACGTACAGACCTTTTTCTTCGAGGTCCCGACGTAACCGGGCCTCACTGTCAGCGATGTAGATACCTTCGACTACCTCACCGTTGGCAGTCCCGAGCCGGCAACGAAATTCCATGTGCCCAGTTTAGACCTGTCATCCTACTGTTTCGGCTCGACGAACGCGTGGAATACCCGCACTCCCAGTTCCCGAGGATCCAGACTCTTCAATTGCGGAATGCTGGCCGGCACGAAGGTCCTGTCGACGGAGAGGACCACGTCAGTTGTTTCGCCTGAGCCAAGTTGAGCGGCGGTGAGGGGGATCCGTCGAAGCTCATGCTGGCCTGAGGCGAGAGTAAAGCTGTCAACGACTGCATCACTGATCCGGATCTCGACCTTCTGCGGTTCGTTGAATGCCTGGACCGGCTGGTCGACGTCAAGGATGAGGGTAGCGTCCTGCTTGGGATTGCGGAATGACAGCGTGCCCTGCTTCTTGGACCATTGCCATTCGACACCCGCCTCCCCCGACACCTCCGCGTCGTGCCACCCGTCCCGAAAGACGATGAAGAGCGCGTTGGCAGGAAGCTGCATGGTGAACGTCGCCACGCGGACGGATCGATCGCGGGTGTTCTCTCCAGCGAGCGGAACGCGCTGCCCGGACTTGACCGAGTACAGTCCCACCTCGATCTGCGCCGGTCCCACGTACGGCAGCTTGGGCACGAACATCGTTCGCGTGTACTCGACCGTAGATCCCGCTTTCCACTGCGTAGTCGGCGTCACCGGCTGATGGTCGTCTTGCCACAGCGCGGTGCGGTCCTTGTCGAGCACGTGCACGAACACCGTGTAGTCCTCGGTGAACGCTGGCGCATCGGGCGCAACGTCGAACTTGTAGGTCACATCGATCGGGCTACCGACCGCCGCATCCATCCGACTGAGTTTGACGGAGGGCGTCGCCACCGGACGCGCGTCATCGACCTTCTTCGAGCACCCGGCGACGTGGACGATCAGCACGAGCGTCAACAACAAACCCGCAGACTGTCTTGGCATTCGACTCGAATGATACTATCTCCGACCAATGGCATCAGAGGCACTTGGGATGGTGGAGACCCGCGGGCTGATCGGATCGGTCGAAGCGGCAGATGCGATGGTCAAGACCGCGAACGTGGTGCTCGTCGCCAAGGAGTACATCGGCGCCGGCTATGTCACCGTGCTGGTCCGCGGCGATGTCGGTGCCGTGAAGGCTGCCACTGACGCGGGCGCTGCCGCCGCCAGACGCGTCGGTGAACTGGTATCCGTGCACGTGATTCCCCGGCCACATGCCGAGGTCGAGCGCATTCTCCCGAAGTCGTAAACCTCGCGCCCGTCAGCCGGCGACAGACTCATGGCCGCTCAGGAAGCCACACCGCAAACCGACAAAGACCTGACATCCATCTCCGAAGCGCGCGCCCTCGCTCGCGCCGCGAAACAGGCCCAGCCGATCCTCGCCGAGTTCACACAGGAACAAATCGATCGCATCGTGACGGCGATGGCCGAGGCCGTGACGCCGCACGCTGAAGCACTCGCGAGACTGGCCGTCGAAGAGACGGGATACGGTGTCGTCGCCGACAAAGTGCAGAAGAATCTGTTCGCGTCGCGGCGCGTGTACGAATTCATCACCCCGATGAAGACAGTCGGCGTCGTCAATCGCATCGAGGATCGGAAGATCGTCGAGATCGCCGAACCCTTTGGTGTTGTCGCAGCGATCGTCCCGTCAACCAATCCGACGTCAACGGCGATTTACAAGGTGCTCATCGCACTCAAGGCTCGCTGTCCGATCGTCATCAGCCCGCACCCATCGGCCGCACGATGCATCACACGGTCCGTCGAGATCATGGCCGAGGCTGCCGGTAACGCGGGCGCCCCCGCGGGCGCGATCGGCTGGATGAGGACAGTCACGCTCGAAGGCACGCAGGAGTTGATGAAGCATCGCGACGTCGCGGTGATCCTCGCGACTGGTGGTATGGGACTGGTGCGCGCCGCGTACAGCGCCGGCAAGCCTGCGTACGGCGTCGGTCCTGGCAATGCGCCGTGCTACATCGAGCAGTCTGCCGACCTCGCCAAGGCCGCGCGCGACATCGTCCTCGGTAAGACATTCGACAACGGCGTCCTCTGCTCGTCCCCAAACTCAGTCGTCGTGGACGACGCGATCTCGGAGGAAGCGCGCCGCCGCTTCCAGGCCGAAGGCGCGTATTTCATGAACGATGGCGAAATTGAGTTGCTTGCGAAGGCCCTGGTGAGTCCGCAGCGATTGCCCAACCCTGCGCTGGTTGGCCGTTCGGCTGCACATATAGCAGAGAAAGTCGGGATCAGCGTCCCAAGCGGAACGCGCGCGCTGATCGCGCCGCTCAAAGGCGTCGGCCGCGACTACCCCCTCTCTATAGAGAAGCTGTGTCCGGTCCTGTCGTGGTACGTCGTCAAGGACTGGCAAGAAGGCTGCGAGCGTTGCATCCAGATCCTGCGCTATGGCGGGATGGGCCACACTATGTCCATCCATTCGCAGAATGACGATGTGATCCTGCAGTTCGGCCTCAA
>DATCXH010000784.1:0-3006 GCA_036565925.1 Vicinamibacterales bacterium | reverse complement strand
GCGTGAGTCCGCGCCCGTTGCCCCGGCCACCACTGAGGCCGATGCGCTCGCTATGCTCGACCAGATTGCAGACAACCTCCTTCGTCTCGGGCCGGAGGGAGCGACATCGCTCGGCATCGACACCGGCGCGAGAGCGGCGCTGCGATCGCAGCTCACCGATCGCTCCGCACAAGGACAGCAGCAGATTGCCAAGCAGATTCGCACCGACCTCGATCGCGCGAAGGCCCTGGATACGTCGGGGCTCTCGCATGCGATGCGCGCCAGCGTCGAGGTTGTTCGAAGCGCCTACGCGACGGCACTCGAAGGGTTTGCCCTCCCCTACGGCGACGTCGCCGTCGGCGGTTGGCGCAACACGCCGTACGTCGTCATTCAGAACGTCGGCGCGTATCTGGATATCCCCCGCTTCCTCGACGCCGAGCATCGCATCGAGAACGCCGCCGATGCCGAGGCCTACCTCTCCCGGCTCCAGTCGTACGCGAAGCAACTGGACGGCGAACTCGGTCGGATAGAAGCGGCACGGAAGGCCGGCCTGATTCCACCGGCATTCCTGATCGACAAAGCCATCGCACAGATGACGCTGTCGGCAAAGGGCGCGCGTGACGGTGGAACGCTCGTCGAATCGATTGAACGGCGCACGAAAAACATCCCCGGCACCTGGGCTGAGCGGGCGCGCACGATCGCGGCGCAGGAAGTTGCGCCGGCGCTCGATCGCCAACTCGCCGAACTCAAGACACAACGAGCCACCGCCACCAACGATGCCGGCATGTGGGCCCGGCCGCACGGTGTCGAGTACTACCGCTGGGCGCTCAAGGCCTCGACGACGACGTCGATGTCGCCGGACGAGATCCACGAATTGGGCAAGAGCGAGTTGCAACGCTTGCACGCGGAGATGGATGGCCTCCTCAAGATGGTGGGCTATTCAAACGGTTCGGTCGGTGCGCGCATGCAGGCGCTCGCGAAAGACCCGCGTTATCAGTTCTCCGAAGGCGACAAAGGCCGCGCCGAGATCATGGCGTTCATCCAGAATCGTCTCGACTGGATCAAGGCGCAGATGCCGCGCGCGTTCAACACCGTCGTCAATCCGAACATGGAGGTGAAGCGCCTGCCGCCCGAAGAAGAACCGGGCGCGCCCGGTGCGTACGGAGGTCCCGGCTCGATCGACGGATCAATCCCCGGCCGGTACTGGATCAACCTCAGGACGACAAGCTTGCACAGCAAGTACAGCCTCGCCGACCTGACGTTCCATGAATCGATCCCGGGCCACATCTGGCAGGGTGAATACACGCGCCGCATGCCGCTCATCCGGCAGATGCTCGCCTTCAACGTGTATTCAGAAGGATGGGGCCTCTACGCAGAGCAACTCGCCGACGAGCTCGGCGCGTATAAAGACGATCCAGTCGGGCGACTCGGATATTTGCAGTCGATCGCATTCCGCGCGTGCCGTCTGATCGTCGACACCGGTATCCACGCCAAGCGCTGGACGCGTGAGCAGGGCGTGCAGTACTTCGTGGACGTCAACGGATCAAACCCGCTGGAAGTGGCGAGCGAAGTCGATCGCTATTGCTCGTGGCCGGGCCAGGCGTGCGGCTACAAAGTCGGCCTGAGCGAGATCAATCGTTTGCGTGATCAGGCGATGAAGGCGCTCGGCGCGAAGTTCGACCTCCGAGCCTTTAACGATACGGTCGTCCTCGGCGGAAACGTCCCGCTCGACGTGCTCGCGAAGAACGTCGACGAATTTATCCGAGCTACGTAGACGGCCGATGGGCGCGCAGGAATGAGCGTATCTGCCGCACTGCGAGCGGAATGCGCTCCTTCGGTTCCTTCCACGGGAACATGCTCACTTCCGCCTTCGGCGCGAGCATCGCGGCTTCCATGGCGACGGCGTAGGGATGCGCCGCGATGTCGTCCGGCAAAATCAACACGGGCGTTTGGCAGTTGCGCACAAAATCTCGCGTGACGGTGAACACAAAGTCGGGGTTGGTCCGGTACATCCTGGTCAGGAACCGATCGACCATGGCCATCGTGATCTCGGGCCGGCGCTTCACCAACTCTGGTCCCCAGCCTTTGATGTTGTTGTCATAGAACAGGTCGCGCGCTTCAGGACGGGAGCCGCTCGGCTGCGCGAGCACCGCGCCCACCACACGGTTCGGCGCGCGCTCGATCAGATTCCAGATGAAGGGACCTCCGATGCAGAACCCCAGCACCATGAACTTGTCGATCTTGAGGTGATCCATCAGACCGATGTGGTCATCGGTGTAGGCGTCCCACGGCCGATCGACCTCGAGCGGTCCGGATGAATGACCGCTGTTGGCGTTGCGCAGATCGGCGGAGATGCATCGAAACTCGTTCTTGAACTCGTCGATCGGATTGAAGGGCGAGCCGTTCTTCAGCCCGTCGATCGTAGAGTTGTTCAGTCCCCCGCCGGCGATAAGCAGCAGCGGGAAGCCTGAGCCCTCTACTTCGTAGTGGATGCGAACGGGTCCTCTCTCGTAGAACGTCATCCCACGCTGTGCTGATCCTGTTTGCGCCAGGACTCGCGATGCGGTGGCCATCGCTGCCGCGGTAGCGCCCGCTTCGAGGATTTTGCGTCTCAGGGGATCCATTTCGGCACCTCCACATCGACGGCGGAGTCTAGTCCACGCCCCGGTGCCCGGTAAAGACGACGACGTGAGTGTCCGCGCCCGCCACGCTCCAACCCACCTTCCCGCGGATCGAGCGGTGCGGCAGCGGGGGCAGGGCCCGGCCCGCAGGCTGCCGGAATCCCCTTTGCTGATCGGATCCGGAACGAGTCGCCGATGTCCAAGAATCCCCCACATCGGGTGCTGTCCGCGTCGGTGAACTCCCGGTCTTCCCAGATTTCCATCTGGCCGGGCACAGGACTTTCGGCCCGCACCGCCCGTCATCTGGCGGTCGCGATCGCGATACCGATGTGGCTCCTCGCGCTCGCCTTCGCGCGAACCGGCATCCCGACCGACTTCTCGCAGTTTTATACGATGGGCGCCCTCG
>DATCXH010000444.1:0-2068 GCA_036565925.1 Vicinamibacterales bacterium | reverse complement strand
AATCTCGAGCGGCGTGGTCACGTGCCTGGCGACAAGTGCGCGGCTCTCCGGCGTCAGTCCGGAATCGCTCGTCCCTGCCAGAATCACCGCCTCGATCAACGACATGAACTCATAGCCGGCCGGGGCACCCAGGAAGCGGATCCGGGTGTCTTGATCGCCCTTCAGCAAAACGATGGTCGGGATCTGCTCGACGCCGTACTGCCGGGCGCGATCCTGCTCGAGCACGAAGTTCACCTCTTCGAGCGACAGGTGATCGTTGAGGCTGACGATCTCGTCGAGCACCTGCTTGGCAATCATCACCGTGTCGGGCGCGCCAAAGATCTGGGTGAAGAACAGCAGGCGAACTGGTTCCTCGATCACCGCGAGATGACCGCGTACGGTTTGACGGTCCTGTTCAGAAAGCAACGCCATGGGGACAGGGTCTAAAACTTGAACAAATCGTCAAACGCCTTTCGCGCATCGTCAGAGCGCGGCGCTGTGGTTTCCCGCTCGACCGTCGTGCGCGCGGAGTAGAACGTGCAGGCGTTCCTGGCGTTCTTCGGCGTGACGCGCGCCGGAATCTGCTGCATGCACTCGAATCGGCTGCCGGGATCGAATGAGGTGCACTGCGAGCAGGCGTGGAGGTCCACGCCGCAGCGTGGACAGCGGCTGTCGAGGCCGACCTCGGTCGACATGACCGTCCCGCATTGTGCGCAGCGAACGACCTCGCGATAGCCCGGCATGTTGATGTTGCGGGGGCCATCTTGCGAAATGCGTCGCGCCCCGGCAGGCGCACCTGGCTCGGGCGCGGGCCGTTGAGGTTTCGGGGCTGCCGGTCGATCCCGGTCGTCGTCCTGGTAGCCGCGTTGGCGGTACTTCCTGTCACTCATCAGGTTGCGTCGCGGCGCGATTGTATAACGGCGCAGACGGTCGCTGATCGCAGAGTACACCCGGAGGGCCGCGCCAGGCACGCATCGTAGATGCGTCGGCAGGTTTGCCGATAAGATCGCGCGGTTGCCGAGGGATACACAGTCGGGAATCGGCTGCTTGATCCTTTTTTCACAACATGGTACAAGTCGGACGGCTGGCCTCAACGCCGCGTCCGCTCCGTCCAGCCACTCCTAACCGCCGATGCCGCAGATTTTCCATCGTAGCGCCAACACCCTGTCCAAGGTCAGTCTCGCCGGCATTCTCTTGCTGGTTGGAGGGCTGATCGGGCTTGCCATGCTCCTCGGCCGGTCGTCGTACGTGACCCGTGCGCAGGAGTACATCGAGCAGCCGGTGCAATTCAGTCATCTCCATCACGTGCTCGACGATGGGATTGATTGCCGGTACTGCCACACCTCGGTTGAGACGTCCTCGTTTGCCGGAATTCCACCGACGAAGACGTGCATGAACTGCCACTCCCAGATCTGGCAGTCAGCGCCGATTCTCGAACCGGTCCGCGCCAGCTTCCGCGAAGACAAGCCGATGACGTGGGTTCGCGTCCACGACCTTCCGGACTTCGTGTACTTCAACCACAGCATTCACGTGAAGAAGGGCATGGGCTGTGAAACCTGCCATGGGCGCATCGATCAGATGCCGCTCACCAGGCAGCAGAATTCATTGCAGATGGAATGGTGTACCAACTGTCACCGCAACCCGCAGGATTACGTGCGTCCTCGAGAAGAGGTCTTCACCATGGGCTATCGCCCGCGCGAAGACCAGGCTACGTTGGGTCCGAAGCTTGTGAAGGAATACAACATCAAGCCCAGCACCGATTGCTCGACGTGTCACCGGTGACCCGCTCATGAGTACCGACATACAGGCGCTCCGCGCCAAATTGCAGGGGACCCGCGGGCGCGAATACTGGCGCAGCCTCGAAGCCGTCGCGGAAACGCCCGAGTTCAAGGAATACCTGCATCGCGAGTTTCCGCAGAACGCTTCGGAGTGGCTCGATCCAGTCGGCCGTCGTGGCTTCCTCAAGTTGATGGGCGCGTCGCTCGCCTTAGCGGGCGTGACCGCCTGCACGCGTCAGCCTGACGAGACGATTGTTCCGTACGTCCGTCAACCCGAAGAGCTCGTGCCAGGGAAGCCGCTGTTCTTCGCG
>DATCXH010001080.1:0-2540 GCA_036565925.1 Vicinamibacterales bacterium | reverse complement strand
ATCAGCTGGCCGACCTGAAGGCGATGGGTGCGCTCACCGACAAAGAGTTCACCGCAGCGAAGACCAGGCTCCTGCAGGAGTGACCTCCGTACTGATTGCGCAGCACGGGCGCACGCTGATGAAGCTGCTGCGTGCGGCGTGGCGCGAATACGAGCGTGACTATGCGAGGTACTTCGCAGGGGCGATGGTGTACTACGCGCTCGTGTCCATCGTGCCTTTGCTGCTGCTCGTGCTGGCGACGCTGGGACTGCTGCTGCGTTTCTCAGACGCAGCGTCCGTGGCGGAGCAGCGGATTCTCGAGGCGGTACAGGGCAACCTCGGTCCTGAGATGAAAGTCGCCATCGACGTGCTCCTCCATCGACTGAGTGACGGCTCGATTGTCGCGATTGTCGTCAGCGTCATCGGCATGCTGATCACGGCCTCGGCGCTCTTTCGTCATCTGCGACTCACGTTCCGGGCCTTGTGGAAGCACCAGCCTCCGATGGTGTCGGGATCGGTGCGGGGCGCCGTGCGGGAAACGTTGCTGGAACAGGCCGTCGGCTTTGTCATGGTCCTCACCGCAGGCGCCCTGTTGATCCTGACGCTGGCACTCACCGCCATCGTCCACTGGCTGAGTGGGTTCTTCAGCGAACTCCCGCGATTCAGCGACACGATCGGATGGCTGCTCGCGTTACCGGTTCCTCTGGTGCTCGCAACGGTGACGTTCGCATTGTTGTTCAAGTTCCTGCCGCCCGTGCCGCTGGCGTGGGGTCAGGTCTGGGTGGCGTCTCTGCTGTGCGCCGTCGCCTGGATCATTGGCGCCGACCTGCTGGCACTGTACGCGTCGTTCGGCGACAACAGCGCGTACGGTGCCATCGGTGGACTGCTCGTGGTGATGGTCTGGATGAAGTTCGTGAGTCAGGTCCTGTTCTACGGGGCCGAGATCTGCAAGGTGGTCGCGACCAGGTCCGCACCGCTACAGACCTGACCTTTCGAAGGCTCGTGGCTTTAGCGATGCACAGTTCCTCGTCTCGCTAGAAGGCCTGTCCGACGCTGATGTAGAACTGCCCGCGCTGTTCGCCAGGGCGCTGATCAAGGACGACCCCGTAGTCGCCGCGCAGCAGCAGCCAGGTGGTCCGCAGGCGCAGACCGAATCCTACCGATTGGCGAAGATCTCCGAACGAGAGATCGCGCACCTGAGAGAAGACGTTGCCGATGTCGGTGAAGACCACGCCATCGAGTCTGCCGATGAGCGGCATGCGTAGCTCGTTGTTGAGAACGAGCAGTGCCTCGCCGCCGAGCGCGAAGCGCTCGGGCGTGATCGGGCCGACGGTGTTCTGCTCGAATCCGCGAAGCGTTGCGCTACCGCCCGCGAAGAAGCGCTCCGTCCTCGGCACGGGACCGTCGAGGCCCCACGCCAGCCCAAGGCGAATACCCGATGCAAAGACCAGCCTCGAGCGGATGATCTGGCCGGTGAAAGGATTCTGTCGCTGTGCCTGCAGAGGGAAATAGTGGAAGTACTGTCCGAAGTACTTCATGAACGGCTGCTCCGATCCCAACCAGCTCGGTGAAAACGAGAGCGCTTGCGACATGAATGCACCTCTCGAGGCATCGAGAGCGACATCGCGGGTTTCGCGCGTCACCGTGCTGGTCAGTGGTGAGACCGTGGTTTCTTCGTCGATGGCGCCCATCGGTGTTGGCGTCAGCGTATGCGCGCGTTCGTATTTGTAGCCGTAGGTCCAGACGTAGTTGTTCAGCAGCCGTCGTTGCTGCTGAATCGACGCGCCCTTCCGTCTGATATCGAAGGGATCGGTGAGCTCGGTCGGCGGATTGAGCTCCTCGCGGAAGTACAGGCTCAGCGTCGTCTCGGAGAGTTGCGCCAGGGCGGGCTGATTGATGTACAGGCGGACATCGCGGAGTTGGCCGTCATAGCGCGAGTGAATACCAAGCTCGCGCGCCCGGCCCAGTGAGTTGCGGTTGGTTGCATCCAGGATCACACCGATGCCGCGCTCCGTGTCGTACGACGCACCGTATCGCAGGTGGAACGGCGGGACCTCGCGGAGGTCGACATCGAGGTGGACCTGTTTGGCGGCATCGCTGCCCGGCTCGTCGACCTCACGGCGCGTGATGTCCACCGCGGAAAAGGCCCCGGTTCCGTAGAGTTGCCGGCGCCACTGTGCAACGGCGTTCAGGTCGAGCGGATCCTCCGCGGACACCGCAATCTGGTCGCGCACCAGATGAGTGCTGACCCGTTCATTGCCAGCGATGGAGATGTCGGCGATCACGCTCTGACGTCCTTCCATCACGGTGAACGCGACGTCGACCTCTCCCGCGCCGCTGCGCTCGGTCAGCTCGTAATCCACTCGAACCTCGTTGTAGCCCCTGGTCCAGTACTGATTGCGGATCGTCGAGAGCGCGTTCTCGGTGGCGGACGGCACAAACGGGTGGCCGGCAGCGAGAGGAAGCGTGGCGATCAGCGCCGTGCTGTCGAAGACTGTGTTCCCACTGATCGCTATCGATCCGACTGTGAACGCCGGCCCTTCGTGAATCCGTACGACCGC
>DATCXH010000440.1:0-7574 GCA_036565925.1 Vicinamibacterales bacterium | reverse complement strand
CCGTTCATACATCACCATCTGTTTCCGCACCCAGCCTGTTACTCCACCAATCGGTATTGCAGGGCCTCAGCGACGTGGTCCACGCTGACCGTCGCCGCGCCGGCGAGATCGGCGACCGTTCGCGCGACCTTCAGCACGCGGTCATAGCCGCGCGCGGTGAGACCCATGCGCGCCGCGGCGCGCGTCAAGAGCGTGCGACCATCCGTATCTGGTCGGCAGATCGCGGCCACTCCGGAACCGCGCAGATCGGCGTTCGTACGCGCTCCGGCCGGGCCGTATCGCTGTTGCTGCACGACCCGTGCGGCGAGGACGCGCTCGCGCACGATCACGGACGATTCGCCAGGCTCGCCATCAGCGATGGCCGATACCGGGAGTGCCGGCACTTCCACGATGAGATCGATGCGATCGCGAAGCGGACCCGAGAGCTTGCCGCGATACTTGGCAATCTGCGTAGGCGTGCACCGGCAACTGCGATGTTCGTCGCCAAAGAATCCGCACGGGCACGGGTTCATTGCCGCAACCAGCACGAACCGTGCTGGAAACGCGACGGTCCTTGCCGCGCGAGCGATCGTGACGCGCCCTTCTTCAAGCGGCTGACGCAGCACCTCGAGCGCGCGCCGATCGAACTCCGGCATCTCGTCGAGGAACAGCACGCCGTTGTGTGCCAGCGAGATTTCGCCAGGGCGCGGAATGGCCCCACCACCAACAAGTGCCACATTCGAGACGGTGTGATGCGGTGCACGAAACGGCCGCTCGCTGAGGAGGCCAACGCCCGCCGGCAAGGTGCCAGCCACGGAATGGATCGCGGTGCACTCCAGCGCTTCGTCGAACGTGAGCGGCGGCAGGATCGCTCCCAACCGTCTCGCCATCATCGTCTTGCCGGCACCGGGCGGGCCTTTTAGCAGAAGGTTGTGGCCGCCTGCCGCCGCGACTTCCAGCGCCCGACGAGCGAGCAGTTGTCCCCGCACGTCGGCAAGATCCCCGTCGCGCGAGTGCCTCGTTTCGCCGGTGGCTCGTGGCACCGTGGGAGCGCGGCGTGCTTCGTCTGGTTTGTTCAGGGCGTCAACCGCTTCCGGCAATGAGCGAGCGACACAGACATCGAGCCCCTTCACGACGCTCGCCTCCGGTGCGTTCTGCGGCGGGAGGAGGAGCCGTTTGATTCCGAGACGCCGCGCTGCTACGGCGATAGGGAGGACGCCGCGAATGGCATTGATCCCACCGTCGAGCGAGAGCTCGCCGACGATCACCGTGTCGTCGACAGAACGACGAGTGAGTGGCCCCGACGTCGCGAGCAACCCGAGAGCGATCGGCAGATCGAACGAAGACCCCGCCTTACGGACATCCGCGGGCGCAAGGTTGACGGTGATGCGATGCTGCGGAAACTCGAAGCCGGAGTTCCGGATCGCCGAGCGTACGCGGTCGCGGCTCTCGCGAACGGTCGCGTCGGGCAGTCCCACCATCGTGAAGTGGGGCAGACCGAACGCCACATCGACTTCGATGTGGACCGGATAGGCTTCGACGCCGAAGACGGCGGCACTGCGCAGGCTCGCGAGCACGATAGCTGCAGTAGTGCAAGAAACGGCGCCGCAGGCGTTTGCGAGAGATTTCCTCGGATCCAGTCAGGGCGTCGACGCGAGTGTGTCAGCGTACGCGATCCGCGGAGCGCACGAAGTGTGCGGTTTCTGCGTACCCGCCGGCTAGCCTTCGAATTCGAGCAACTGCGCCTGTCGCTGGACTCGTGCACGCGTGATCAGGTCGATCGCGAAGCCGATGACGACAATCACGGCAACGGCCGCCACTGTGGACACGGCACTGTTGTAGATGCGTGCAGAGAAGAACTGCACGAACAAGCTCCCCAGGATGGTGACGAGGGTGAATCCAAGAAAGAATCCGGTCACGCGAGTTTGCTGCATGGGCCTCGAGAACGGCAGCGCCGGATCCAGCAGCAACGCGATCTGCAACACGAGATGGGCGAGCAGCCCGAGAAACGCGACGTGGACCAGGACGTGCGCGACGTTGCCGACGACGTAGCCATAGATCGCCGAGACGACCAGCAGGTACGGAATCAGAAAGAAGACGACGAGAACATCCTTGGACGCGCGCGCAATCTTCATGCGATCGCTCGGGCACGTGAAGAAGATCCACGACGCGCGGAACGCATCACTGCGCGTCAACAGCATCCGCAGCATCGTCGGACTCGCAAGGACCGCCATTGTCAACGGCCAGGCCTGCATGGTGCGCGTCGCCGCAAACGGATCGGCGATCGCGCCATTGCGCACGCCCATCACCATGTAGAGGAGGGTGAACGGGAGCAGTCCGAGGACGCCCATCCGAAAGCGGTGATCGTGACGAAACTGACTGCGCACGAGCAGGGCGACTGCGCGCGCTTCACCGCTCGTGAACCACAAGCCTGGTCGTGTGCGCGTTTCTGCGCTAGCGGCCGCGCGCGCACGCGCGACGACGGTCATCGCGCCAAGCGTCTCCGAGTACTGCAGCGACAATCGACCACCAAGGCGGGAAGCCATGAGCGCTACCGCCACGACCGATGCAGCCGCACACGCGATCGCGCTCGCGCTGGTTCGGCCGCTCGCGAGCTCGAGATAGCTGCCGAACCAGATACCCGGATAAAGGAATATCAATCGCGAGTCAGGGAGCGACCAGGTCCCTGGCCTCGCCGTCGTGAGCACGCCCGAGATGAGGAACTGACCACCGTACACGGCGAAGCTCATGACCATTTGCACGTACGAGAGCACCCGCTCGATCGCATCGGGGCCCACCGCGCGGAGTACTGTCGAGTAGCCGAGCGCAATCGCCAGCGTTGTCGCTGTGGAGCTCCCGTAGATAGCCAAGAACAGCGCGAAACCAATCTCGACACCTTGCCGTGCGCTGGTGACCAGGATCGGCACCCACGCGGCCAGCGTCGTCAGCGCCGTTGTGTAGACGAGAATGTTGGTCAGTTTGACGGCGAAATACGTGCGCGACGACACCGGCCGAAACCCGAGAATCCCGTAGTCGACTGGCGACGAGATCACCGAGTTGTGGTCGAGGACGACCGCCATCCCGATGATGAACGCGATGTAGGTCGAGGCGATCGTGCCGGCCAGCCACAGATCGCGACTCGCCCAGACCAGATACGCGATCACCGCCCCGAACAGCGTGTAGAAGATCGCTTGAAAGATCAGCGCGATGACCGCGCGCGTTTCGTGCTCGCCTTGACGTTGATGGAGTCCCGACCCGCGGAAGTCAAGCTTGAGTGCGACGACGGTCAGCGCCTTCCACTGATCGAAGTCGACACCTGCGAGAGAGAAGAGGCGTCTCATACCCGCTCGAGGGCCGAGATGAACTCCGACGCAAGTCGCGCGACATCGCGGACGCCGGTCAGTCGGCTGAACGCCTCTTCGAGCGTGGCCGTTCCCGTGGCGGTGCGGATGGCGTCGGCGGTGCCGTCGGCGATCTGTCGGCCGTCGTTGATGATCACGATGCGGGTGCACATCCGCTCGACTACGTCGAGGATGTGCGAGCAGAAGAGGATCGTGCGTCCCTGGCCGGCGAGCTGCTTCAACACCTCTTTCACGACCATGGCGGCGTTTGCGTCAAGGCCGTCGAGCGGCTCGTCGAGGAAGAGCACCTCGGGTCGGTGAATGAGCGCGGCAGAGATCAACACCTTTTGCCGCATGCCCTTCGAGAATTCACGCATGCGTTGATGCTTCTCTGCGGTCAAGCCGAACAGCTCGAGCAGCTCGTTACTCCGCGTGCCGGCCGTGTTGCGATCCATGTGATGCAGACAGCCGATCAACTCGAGATATTCGCGTGCCGTCAGCGCGTCGTAGAGTGCGGCGGTCTCGGGAACGTACCCGATTCGTCGCTTCACTTCGAGCGGCTGCTCGACGACATCGAAGCCGGCCACGCGAGCCGTGCCGCGTGTCGGACGAATCATCCCGGTGAGAATCTTGACCGTGGTGGACTTGCCGGCACCGTTGGGACCAAGGAAGCCGAGGATCTCACCCGGCTCCACGCGCAGGTTCAGGCCCGAGAGCGCCAGCTTGGGGCCGTACTCGCGCGATAGATCGTGCGTCTCGATCATGGTGACGAAGTGATCTCGATGTAGTCTAGCGCGCCGCTTTCCATGGCATCGGGTGCGACCTGCACGCGCAGCTCATCGCCGGGTGACAATCGAATGTGTCGTGCCGTGCGGCGCGTGGATGTGTGGCCGTTCGGTGTCGTCGATCCGAAATGTCCGTCGGCGATCCAGGAATCGATTTGCTGCTCTCCGACGAACAGCGAGAACCGGCTCGCGCCGTCGTCTTCATCGAAGTACTGCACAGCGATGTCGAACGTTCCGGCCGGTCCCTGGTAACGGTGTCGGGCGACGCATGTTTCTCCGGCCTCGCACGTCGTCGCCTGACCGGCAGACGCAGTCTCCCACGGCACCACCGCCGTGTTGGCGTAGTGCTCACGGGTCATGGATTCAGCTTCGACGCGGCCGGGGAACCGCCCTGCGCGACCCTTCTCGTCAGCGATACCCGATATCCAAAGGAACCAGTTGTTAATCGCATCACGCCAGACGATCGCGTGCCCGGCCTGATATTCGAGCTTGGCGAGCACCGAAATGTAGCGCTCGCGATCGATCAATCGCTCGAGCTTCCGCCATCGCGTGACGAAGTCCGCGGCTTCCTCTGCACCTTGATAGTGGCTGTCGTAGATGTGCTGGATGACGGTCTTGCCGGAATGCAGCGCGTAGGTGTACGGCACGTGATGAAAGAAGAGCAGGAGCTCGTCCGGCGTAGACGTCAGCGATTCGAATTGTGCGCCGAGGATCGGGATGTACTGTGCCGTGAAACCGGTTCCGGTCGCGACCGTGCGATCCATACCGATGCCCTGACCATTGGCGCGATGCCATTGGCCCCAGCCGTTTCGCTCTGATGACTCGATCCCCGGGCCATAGTGCACGCGGATGATGTCAGTGAGTGTTCCCGCGCCGAGCGGTCCGGTGTAGCGTTCGTAGGCCGGCCATGAATCAAGCAGGATGCTGGTGATCGTTTCAACGACCTGCGGATCATGACCGAACGTCTGCATCGTCCAATCAGCGGCGATCGATTGAGTGGATGTGGTCGGATTCCACGCCAGGCGGCCAAAGCCATAGAGGTTGGCCATGGCCAGGTCGTGCCCCAACCAGGTCGTGTCGCGCCCGACGTTCGAGACACCGACAAAGCCACCGACCGGGCGATTGAACGTGCGGCCTGAGACGAGGTCCCGCACCGGTGTGCCGGGTGATGTTGACGTCGCCAGCATGTCGAAATCGAGGACGGTCTTCCACATCGGCACGAGGAAGCAGACGTGACGCTGCTGGCCCAGATACTCCTGGGTGATTTGCAGCTCAATCGCCTGATTGGTGTTGCGCAGCGCCCCAAACAGTGGAGACGCCGGTTCACGCACCTGGAAATCGATCGGGCCGTGCTTGATTTGGAGCACGACGTTCGCGTCGAACTTGCCGTCAAGTGGATGGAAGTTGTCGTAGGCCGCGCGCGCCCGATCGTTTTTGAGATCACGCCAATCCATCAGGTTGTCGTAGACGAACCCGCGATAGAAGATCACGCCCTTATGCGGCGCGAGCGCTCGCGCAATCACGTTCGCCGCATCCGCGTGCGTGCGGTTGTAGGCCGACGGACCGAGCCGCCCTTCAGAGTCGGCCTTCAGGACGATGCCGCCCAGATCCGGAATGGCCCGATACAGCGCGTCGACCCGATCCTTCCAGAACGCTGCGACGCGAGCATCCAGCGGGTCAAAGGTGTCCAATCCGCCAATACGCCTGGGGCTGCTGAAGTCCACCGACACCGACACGGCGACACCCCAGGGTCGCAGCGCATCGGCGATGCGGGCGATTTGCGGAATGAACGCGTCGGTGATCACCAGCGGATTCGCGTTGACGTTGTTGACGGTCACGCCGTTGATGCCAACCGACGCCAGTAGACGGCCATAGTCGCGGGCGCGCGTCAGGTCGTCGAGCACGCGGCCACTCTCGAAGAAGATCGATCGGCCCGCATATCCACGTTCAATCGTCCCATCGAGATTGTCCCAGTGATTCACCCAGCGCACTGGCGCAGCGGGCTCCTGACGTTCATTGAGTCGTGAGACGTTTTCGCCGCGGGCGATCCGCTGCAGCAGCGCGAATGCACCGTACAGCACACCTCGCTCGTTTGCGCCAGCGACAACCGACACCGCTTGGCCCCGTAGAGTTGTGGTCCCAAGCCAGAAGCCGTCGACTGTGAGATCGGTGGGCATCGGCGCCGCAGGCACGAGAGCCCTGATGCGTTCGAGTGTTCCCAACAGGATCGTGGGCGCTGGTGGCAGGGCAGCGCTGGTCGTGATCGGCGTCGCGAGGATCGAGGAGAGACCGCGCACGATCTCGTCGCGTGCACTTTTCAAGATGGGCGAGTCACCGACCACTGTGACGGACGTCGGCACAGAACCAACGCGGGCCATGACCGGCGCGGGCAGCGGGGCGTAGCGCAGCCACGCGTCGTATCCAGTCTCGGCGCGCACTGACGCCGCAGTGGTGACGAGCAGGATTACTGCGGCCCAAAGCCGAGCGCTCCACGTAGAATGCACGCGCTGAGGATACACCGCACCGTATGACGACTCTCGACTGGGTCACAATCGCGCTGTACTTCGGACTTCTCGCCGGCCTCCCGTGGTGGTCCGTTGCGAGGAACCGGGACACTGCTGACGACTATTTCCTCGCCGGCCGCAACCTTGGATGGCTTGTGGTTGGCGCGTCGATATTCGCGTCCAACATCGGATCGGAGCATCCCGTCGGTCTGATTGGAGCAGGCGCGACGAGTGGCGTTGCGCTGGCACACGTCGAGCTCCACACGTGGTGCCTGCTCGTCCTGGGCTGGGTGCTGGTGCCGTTGTATCTCCGCTCTCGCGTCTACACGATGCCGGAGTTTCTCGAATTGCGATTTTCGGCAACGGCACGTTGGGTCTTATCGCTCATCTCGTTGGTCGCGTATGTGCTGACGAAGATGGCCGTCGGCATCTTCCAGGGCGCGCGGCGCTTATACGACTCCCTGCAGGGGATTCAGGCGTATCTGGCTGCGCCGATCGCCGCCGTGTTCTTCTTCGGCGTCTTCATGCGGCGTCTCACCGGGGCGGGCTGTCTCGCCGCACTGCTGACGGGCTTTGGAAGGGGCGTGCTTCGACTTTTGGTCGATACACCGGTGACGCTGGGGATGCCGGGATATCACAATGGCTATCCGCCCGGCTCGTGGCTCTGGATCCTGAACGACATTTAGTTCCAGTATTACGGCCGGCTGATCTTCGTCGTGTCAGTTGCGGTGTTGATCGTGGTTAGCTATGCGACGCCGCCTCCGCGAGCGCATCAACTGACGGGATTGACGTACGCTACGGTCACAAGCGAGCAGCGGCGCGAGTCACGGCGAAGTGGAATCACTGGGACGTGGTCAATTCGACGATGGTCCTGCTCATGATTGCGGCGGTATATATCTACTTCAACGGCTGACCCATGAGGCTCACACCCACTCCGGCAGATAAATTCACGTTCGGGTTATGGA
>DATCXH010000240.1:0-5081 GCA_036565925.1 Vicinamibacterales bacterium | reverse complement strand
AAGCCGATGTGCCCGCATCGGCGGAAGCCGATGGGGCCACGTCGTGCTCAGGAGAGGACGTCATACGTCATGTCCTCCTCGCCTTCAACGACACCAAAGCGCTGCGCCTGCAGATCGAACATTGTTCGATACCGTCCGTTCCTCGCCATCAACTCGTCGTGCGTGCCGATCTCGATCACGCGACCGTGTTCGACAACGCAGATGCGATCGGCGTGACGAACGGTGGAGAATCGATGTGAGATCAAAATCGTCGTGACCTGTCGCGTCGCACCGAGGATGCGATTGAAGATCTCGGCTTCACCGCGCACGTCGAGTTGCGCGGTCGGCTCGTCCAGAATGACGACGCCAGCGCCCATTCGCACCGCGCACAATGCACGTGCGAGCGCCACGCGTTGCCATTGCCCGCCCGAGAGATCGGTGCCGCCGGCATAGCCGCGCGACAGCACCGTATCGAGACGGGCCAGCTTCGCTGCGCCCGCTGCCTCGAGCGCGGCGTGAATCTCGTTGTCGGGCGCGCCGGCGGGGGCGACGTTGTCGCGCAGTGAGAGTTCGAAGCGCGTGAAGTCCTGGAACACCGCGGTGAGGCGCGAGCGCCAGGAGTCGATCTCGAACTGTCGGATGTCGACCCCGTCCACTTCGATACCCCCCGATTGCGGGTCGTAGAACCGGCACAACAACTTTGCGAGGGTTGTCTTGCCCGCGCCATTCTGGCCGACGATCGCCAGTGACGATCCGGCGGGAACGGTGAGATCGAAATTATCGAGGACAGGTGCGCCACCACCCGGATACGCGAACGTCAGGTTGCGAAACCGGATCTCGCGGGCGGGGCGACGTCCGGCGTCGCGATCGCCGTTTTCGAGCGCCCCGATCGGTGCCATAGCGGGCTCGAGCCGCAGCACTGCAGCGACCGGCGCCGACGATCCGTCGAGCGCCCAATTGAGACCGCCAAACGCGATCATCGACGCCCCGACCGCGACTTGCGCGAACATGACGACGCGGCCGAGATCGAGTTGCCCGTTCAGTACGTCACGCCCCAGTGACCAGAACACGATCACGTTGGCGGCGACCACGATGAGCAGGCTGAGTGTCACCGGCCGTTCACGCAGACGCGTGGCCTCGTACTGGAGCTGATGGAGCCGCGTGCGCCGCGACACAAAGCGATCGATCACCCAGTCGGCGAGGCCAAACAGCCGCAACTCTTTGCTGGCCGGTGCGTCGACGGCGATGCGGTAGGCGTAGTCGGCGTCGCGCTGGGCGTTGCGGACTTCATCGGTATTGCGATCGCGCCAGACACCGCTCTCGCGCAGCAGGTAGTGTGTGGCGAGCCACGCGCCGCCGAGGAGCAGCGGCGCCCACCATGTGTAGGTGGCGAGCACTGCGACCGACGCAAGACCGCCGATCATTTCGACCAGTCCGCTGGCGATGAAGTCCATCGAGATCGAGAGCGGTGGACCGGTCATGCCCAGATCGAAGTCTCGGGCGACGGTCAGATCGGCGGTGAGCTTCGGGTCCTCGAGGTGACCGAGTCCGGGCGGACGCACACAGGCTTCGGTGAGTCGATCGTAGAGCCAGGCCGCCGTGCGATCGCCGAGGTTGGCGCTGATGACTTGATGAATGGGCGCCAGGATCTGCAGGAGGACGAACGCAACACCCACCAAGGTGAGCGGCTCGGTCAAACTCGTACTCCGCTGCACGGCGCTGACGAGTTGTCCCATGGCGATCGCGAACAGGGCCGGCAGGAGACCGCGGGCGATCAGGACGACCCACCAGGCGACGGTCAGTACCGCATCTGCCTTGGGCAGGACCGCGAAGAACTGCCATTCTTTCCGGGCGCGTAGACTCTGCAGCGTCATGGCGACTTAGACGGTCAAAGAGGATAAACCGTCCGGAGCGTCATTTGGTTACGGCCGGACGTGCCGCGCGTATAATCCACCGCCGAGGGTGCCCATGACTGGTTCGTTGGTCCGCCCCCTTCTTGCAGGTCTGATTGTGTGCACTGTCGCGCTGACGCTCGCGGCACGCGTCCGTAATCCTCAGCCGCACATCGGCAGCTCTCTGCTCACGCACTTCAGGGCACGAGTATCGAGAAACATCCGAATCGCAAACTGGCTTGGCTACGACCAGACGCAGGCCGTGCTGGAAGGAACGTTTGTCCCGATAGGAGTCTTCGCATGACCAACGTCATAGCCGCGAGTGCCGCGCTGCTCGTCGCAGTCCTGGCAGCGCAACAGCCCGCCGCGCCGGCACTCGACTACGAGTACTTCAAGCAGAACGTGCAACCCGTGTTCGTGAAGAAGCGCGTGGGGCACGCCAAGTGCACCTCCTGCCACGCGGGCGAGGGCAGCCCGGTGTTTGCCCTGCAGCCGCTCGCCAAGGGCAAAACCACCTGGACCGAAGAGGAGAGCAGGAAGAACTTCGCGGCCATACAGAAAGTGGCGATAGCGGGCAATGCGAAGAGCATGTTGCTGATTCATCCGCTCGATGAATCAGCAGGTGGCGACTTCTACCACAGCGGCGGCAAGCACTGGACCTCGCAGAGCGATCCCGAGTGGCAACTATTACGAAATTTCGTGATGGGGCAGACAAAATGAAAAAGCTTCTTCTCGTCGCAGCCGCTTTCGTCTTCTGCACGATCACGATCGCTGCGCAGAACAAGGTTCGCATCATCCAGACCAACAGCGCCGGTGACAACGTCAGCCTGATTGACCCGAAGACGAACAAGGTCGTCGGTGAGATCACGGGGATTGAAGCTGGCCACGGCGCCGGCGCCTCACCCGATGGCAAGACGATCTACGTCAGCAACGAAGCCGAAAGCACGCTCGACATCGTCGACGCCAAGACACTGAAAGTGACCGCCAGCGTCCCGCTGACTGCGCATCCGAACAACATGGCCGTCGGCAAGGACGGCAAGTATGTCTACGTCGGCATCATCCGGAACCCCGGCGGCGTAGATGTGATCGACACGACCACGCGTCAGAAGGTCAAGAACGTGCCGACCAAGGGGACGATTCACAACGTCTACGTGACGCCCGACGGGAAGTACGCCGTCGCCGGATCCATCGTTGGCAAAACGATCAACGTCATCGACGCAAAGACCAACGAGCCCGCCTTTACGATCGACATGGACCTGGGCGTGCGACCGATGACCTTCAACACCAACCCGGACGGCTCGACGAAGTGGATCTTTGTACAGCTCTCCGGCTTCAACGGCTTCGCCGTCGTCGACTTCGCGACGCGGAAGGAGATCCGTCGCATCCAGAATCCGGATCTGCCTCCCGGCAAGGCCACCGTCCCGCAAGGTTCTGATCCATCACACGGCATGGCTGTCACGGCCGACGGCAAGACCCTGGTCGTTTGCAGCCGGTTGAACAACTACCTCTATTCGTACTCATTGCCCGATCTGAAGCCGCTCGGCGGCGCCGAACTGAGTGGGAAGGGCGCGGGCTGGGTGACGCTCACGCCCGATGGCAAGACCGCCTACGTCGCCAACCCGGTGACCAACGACGTCTCGGTCGTCGATGTCGCCACGATGAAGGAGACGACGCGGATCAAGGTCGGGTACGTGCCGAAGCGCAACGTGACCGTCTCATTGCAGTAGGAATCAGGACTCAGGCCCCGATTCCTGACTCCTGAGTCCTGAACGCCTGAACTCCTGCCTACAATACCCGGATGAAATCATTCTTTGGTTGCGCGGCCGTTCTCCTGGCCCTTATCGCCACCACCTCCGCCGCGCCGCAGGCTCCCACTCCGGACCCGGAAAGTGTTGCGGCTGGGATGCGCATCTTCAGGACCAAGGGCGACTGCCAGGCCTGTCACGGCTGGGCCGCCGACGGTCACAAGACGGACACGCAGATGCCCGACGGCGCCAATCTACGAACCACGAAGCTCGATCGCGAGAAGCTGATCATCGCGATCAAGTGCGGTGTGCCGGGCAAGGCCATGCCGGCGTTCGATCGCCTGGCGTATAGCGACGGCCGCTGCTACGGCATGACCCAGGCGGCGCTGAACAAGCTCGGTGGTCTCCCCGATCCACCGGCGACGCTGCAACAGCGCGAGATCGAATCGGTCGCCGACTTCCTGTTTGCCAAGGTTGTCGGCAAGGGCCCGATGGATCGGGCGGCCTGTATCGAGTACTTCGGTTCGGAAGTCCAGGCCTGCAAGGAGCTCAAGTAGCACCGATCTGCACGGCTATGGCCCTCGACATCGGCTCTCGCGTAGGTCCCTACCAAATCACGGCCGAGATCGGCGCCGGCGGGATGGGTGTCGTCTACCGCGCACATGATTCGCGCCTCGGCCGTGATGTCGCAGTCAAGGTCTCCGCCGAACGATTCTCGGAACGGTTCGAGCGTGAGGCCCGCGCGGTTGCGGCGCTGAATCATCCCAACATCTGCACGCTACACGACGTCGGTCCCGACTACCTGGTGATGGAACTGGTCGAGGGCGACACGCTGGCCGACGTGCTCGCACAGCGCCCGCGATCGTCGCCGGGATTACCGCTCGATGAGACGCTGCGTCTCGCGCGACAGATCGCATCGGCGCTCGAAGCCGCGCATGACGCGGGTATCGTGCATCGCGATCTCAAGCCGGGCAACATCAAGATTCGCACTGACGGCACGGTCAAGGTGCTCGACTTCGGCCTCGCCAAGATGCGCGGCATGTCGGAGCCAGCCAGTCACGACATCGACAAACTGACGCATTCGCCGACACTGCTCGCCACGCAGGCGGGTCTCGTCCTCGGCACCGCGGCGTACATGTCGCCCGAGCAGGCGCGAGGGAAGGTCGTGGACAAACGCGCCGACATCTGGGCCTTCGGTGTCGTCGTCTACGAGATGCTCATGGGGCGGCGTCCCTTCGAGGGTGAGGACGTCTCGACGACAGTTGCCGCAGTCATCCAGACCGAGCCGCACTGGGACGGCATTCCCTCGTCGATGCTGCGCTTGTTGAAGCGGTGCCTGACCAAGGATCCGCGTCGGCGGCTGCGTGATATCGGCGATGTGTGGGAACTGCTCGACCTCGAGCCGTCCACCGCGCACTCGCGTTCCGGCACTGCGGGGTGGATCGCTGCAGCCGTAGCGACGATT
>DATCXH010000096.1:0-5894 GCA_036565925.1 Vicinamibacterales bacterium | reverse complement strand
GTCAGCTTGGGAGCGCGGACGATCGTCCAATCGACAAGACTTTCAGCAACGGCCGCTTCCTTCACCTCGTGGTCGGCGACCTCGTGACGCAGGACCGTGCCGGCCAGTTGCTTGAGCAGGAAGCCGGCTGCGCCACGGCTCTCGCTGACGCCGATGAACGACATATAAAGAAGGCGCTTTATCGACGCGTGCTCCGATGCACGCGCGATCGTACGAACACCCTCGATCACGACGGGGTCATGACGAAGAGGGAGACCGACACCGAGTGTCGAAATCACGCAGGTGTGCCCCTCGATCGCCCTCGCCACCGCCTTCGGATCGGTGATCTGGCCCTTGACGAGCCGCAGGTTCGCATGAGCAAGAGGAAGCCGCGCGGTGTCCCGCACGAATGCGGAGACATTGAATCCCCGAGCGAGTGCCTGTCGAACGACCTCACGGCCGGTCTTGCCTGATGCCCCAAATACCAGCACATTCATCCGGTGGCGCGCGCTCCAGCAGGAACAGTAACAACAGCCGCCGCAATCGCCAGCACGGTCACCACGACAGCCAGCACATAAAACGCGAACGCATACGATCCGGTCGCCTCGCTCCACATCGCGAGGAACAACGGCCCGACGGCAGAGGACACGACGGTCAGCGCCTGTGCTGCACCTTGAATGCGTCCGAGATGCGTGCGTCCGTACGCACGACCCCAGAACGCGAAGAAGACGACCATGATGAAGCCGCCAGCGATCCCCATGGCGACTGCCTGTGCCATCACTTGCGCAACCGTCGTCACGTGCGCGAGAGCCGCAAGACCCACGGCCAGCACGACCAGCGCGACGATCAAGACGGTTCGGAGCGACGTGCGCCCGGCGAGTGCCCCTGCCGCGAAGTTCCCAAGCAGACCCGTGATCGCCGTCACCGCCAGTGCTTGATAGTAAATCTCAGGCGTGAATCCCCGCTCGACCAGAATCGATTCATTCAGCAAGCCAATTCCGGAAGCCACCAGACCGTAAACGGAGCTGGCCAGCGCAAACACCCAAAAGGCCGGGGACCGCAGCGCCTCGCCAAGCGTCGCCTGCACGCCCGACGCCTGTTGCTTTTCGTGACTCACGCCTCCACCGTCCACTTCGACGCCGATCGATTCCGGCGTCGATCGATCGAACATCCACGCGATCGGCGAGAGGCCAAACACCAGGGCCAACCCGATCGCAGCCCATGCTGTGCGCCATCCCGACGATTGCACGACCGCGCCGACCAGCGGGAACGCCGCCATGAACCCGATGCTCATCGCGAGCGCATAGATCGCCATCGCCATCGTCAGACGTCGGCGAAACCATTTGCCGATCATCGCGAGGCTCACGACTGAAAGCGCGCTCTGACCGAACCCACGTGTCAAGGTCACAGCAATCAGCATCGCCAACGCTCCGCTCGCCTGGCTCATCCCCAGCACCGTGACACCAAGGGCCAGTGCAGTCACCGTCAGGACGATGCGACTGCCGGTGCGGTCGATCAGTTTGCCGATGCCGATGCAAAAGAGAGAGCCGACGAGTGTTGCGACGAGATTGATTTGCGCGAACGTGACGCGACCGATCTGGAGATCCCGCAACAGCGGCTCAGTGATGAGGCCAAGCCCCTGAGTGCGCCCCGGTAACGTGCCGATCATGGCGAGCGTCGAGACGCCGAGCACGACCCAGCCGTAATAGAAACGCTCGCCTACACGAGGGGCACGATGGACCTGAACGCCTGCTTCCGCCACTTGTTCTCCCCGCGTTCAACGATACCAAGAGTGGCCGAAGCGAACACCAGGTTCCTGAGTGTGATCCGTCACTAATGCCCGACCAGCATAAGCGTCGGGTCCTCGTCGGGCTCTTCGAGTGCGACGGACGCATTTCTGCCACCGGGCCGCTGGACGAGCGGGTGACGAACGTAGCTGTAGGGGTCGCGCGGGGTGTCATTGCGATCGGGCGCGATGGAGGACTTCACCCGGCGTGCGAGTCGCTCAAGCCAGGACAACATTCGCACAGTCTACGCCGTTTCAGGCGGTGCGCTGGACTTTTCCGCCGGAGAGCTCGAAGCGAATTGGAAACTGCGATGCCAGCCGATCGCTGTGTGTCACGACGATCAGGATGTTCTGGTGGGTCTTGTGGAGCGTGAGCAACAGCGACGCCACACTCGAGGCTGAGGTCTGGTCAAGGTTGCCGGTGGGTTCATCACACAGGACGAGCCGCGGTTTCCGGATCAGCGCTCGCGCAATCGCGACGCGCTGCTTCTCTCCCCCTGACAACTCACTCGGGCGGTGGTCCAGCCGAGCCGAGAGGCCGACCTGCTCCAGCAGCGTCCGCGCATCCTGGGCATCGTCTCGTCCATTGCGCGGTGCCACGAGCGTCGGCACCAGCACGTTCTCGAGCACGGTGCACTGCGGCAGGAGGCAATGATCCTGAAACACGAAACCGATTTGTGCGTTGCGGAAGTCGGCGAGGCCTCGCGGCGGAAGCGCGAACGGATTCTGTCCGCCGAGCGTGATCTCACCGGTTGACGGCGGCTCGAGTGCGCCGAGCATATACAGCAATGAGCTTTTGCCGCTTCCCGACGGACCGGTGATCGCCGCCGCCTCACCGGGCGACAACGAGAACGTCACATTCGACAACACGGCGAGAGGTCCGCGGGGAGTTGGATACGCCTTGCCCACGTCGGTGACGGCCAGCATTACGCGCTGTCCCTTAAAACGGCGCCCTTCGATGCGGGAGCGGTTGCCGCGCCCGTGATCGATCCGTACACCGCAATCAATCGATCCGTCGAGTGCGCGATCGTGTAGTGTGCGCGCACGCCGTCGTAGGCGGCTCGGGCGAGTCGCTCGCGCGATGCGCGATCGACCCACAAGGAATGCAGTCCGCTGGCGAGCGCGTCAGGATCGTCCGAGTCGACGAGCACACCGCCACCGGTCTTGTTGACGACCTCGATGAACGCGCCGCGCCGCGGTTGCACGACTGGCACACCGCTCGCCATCGCCTCGAGCAGAAAGATCCCCTTCGGCTCGTCGTAGGTCGCCGGCACCGAGAGCACGTCCAGTTCGCGCAGGAACGCACGCTTCCCTGCTCGATCGACTTCGCCGCGATACGTGAACTCGTCCTGCAGTCCAGCCTTCGCCAGCACCTCGCGCGCGCCGTCGAGATATGGACGATGCTCGGGAGCCAGGTAACCGGCGACGTCGAGACGCGCCGGCGCACGGTTCATCCGCGCGCGCAGGCGCACGTAGGCGTCGGCGAGAAGGCGCAGGCCTTTCTCGGGCGCGATTCGCGCCAGATATCCGACACGAAACGCCGCGTCGCGCGCTGAAGGAGATTCTCGACGCGAATAGCCGTCCATCGGGACGCCGAGCGGCACGACAGAAATCCGCTCGCTGGGAATCTCGAGGAACGACGACATGAATCGCGCGCAGTATTCGCTCACCGCAATGAAATGATCCACCTCACGAACCTGCCGGCGAATCAGCGTGAGCGCCTGCTCGCGATACGGCGCGACGAGCGAGTCGATGAACAGCTCCTCTCCTTGCAGGGTGATGCACACCGGGCGGCGCAGCGCTCGTCTGAGCGGCGCAGCCATCGAGATCAGCAGCGAGTTCGGCAGATTGACGACGTCGGGAACGGGTTCGTCCTTCGTCCAGTCCACCAACTTGTCGAACTCCTTCCGCAACACGCCGCTCTCGCCCTGCAACGTCGAGATAGTCATCTCGCCGAGAAACTTTGCATCGGGCGAAATACCGCGGCCGGCGAACAGGCCGATCACCCGGGGCGAATCCCACAGTCGATCGAGGAAGCGCGGGAGCTGACGGAACAGCGGCGAATGCTGCTGCAGGTAGACGCTGATGCCGCCAAAGAGCACATCCCGGCGGCTGACGTTGCGATCGTCGGTCAGCGTTGGCGTGTAGACAGGAACGAGCGTGACGTCGTGACCGCGCGCCATCAGCTCGATCGCCAGCGCATTGTCGCGCAGACAGCTGCCGCAATACATCCCAGCGGCGCCCGCGGTGATCGACAGGATCTTCATGAATGCAAAATGCTCAATGCACAATGCTCAATGCCGAATGCTCAGTGCTCAACGCCCCTCGCACCTCAATTCCGACCGTTGCGCATTGGGCATTGCGCATTGGGCCTTGAGCATTGGGCTTTTTTACGTCCCGAGCGGCGCCGACTGGAAGGCTCGAGCCCTGAACAGGAACTCCACGATGTTGCCTTCGTGCGGTTGACGCCAATTCAGCTGCGTCGTCGGCACCGGGCCAAGGTTCAGACGATCGATGTGCACGGCGTCGAGCAGCCGGCGACGAAACGCCTCGTTACACGTCACGGCGCTACAGACCAACGTTGGCCCGATCGACTCGAGCATCTTCGACTCAGGACATTCCACGACCGTCACGAACGGGAACATGAACTCCTTGGCCGCGATCGCCGCGTCGGGCGAGCTGACGTGAACGACGGTCGGCAGCAGATAGTCCGACTTGCCGTTTCTCACCAGTCGATCCGCGTCGCGGTACTTGGCCGTGACGTCGGTCACACCAGACGCCTTGAGATCGGCATCGATCGAGCTTGAAATGGCTTCAGCGACTCCGGGAATGGTGAAGGCAGCCAGCGCTGCGTCCGGGTGTTCGGGCGGCAACGGTCGAACGGCGGCAAGCCGCTGGGCCATGGCGTCGGCGATCTCGCGCGTGTGGCGGCTCGCCCAGATGCCGGAGGTGTTGATACAGCTGCGACCGCTGTTGATGAAGACGCTCTCGACCATCATGTCGAGGTATTGCTCCCAGCGATCGACCTGATCGTCACCGAGGATGATCTTTGAGAACCCCGGACCGTGCGCCTGCACACGCGGGTTGCCGCGATAGCGATCGACGGTCGGCTGACCGCCGAACACGACGCTGCGCGGGCATGCGTCGAGCACGGCGGCGCCCACGTCGGCGCCACCTGGATAGATCGAGATCGCGGCTTTCGGAATGCCGGCTTCGGCAAATGCCGACGCCATGCGATACGGCGTCCATGGCTCTTGCGGACCGGGCTTCAGCACCAGGCCAATCTGCATCGGGATGATTGGCATCCACAACGCGTGAACGCCCGGCGAATTCGACGGCAGTACGAGACCAAGCGCCGGACTCTGCGCCTGATAGCTGATCGGCACGCCGCGCTCTTCGCCCTTGCCGGTCGACAGCACATCGAGTGAGAGCCCGCGGGTCAGCGACTCGAGGATATTGCGCATCTCGCTCAGCACGAACGCGTTCTTCTTCATGTTCGCGCGGCACATGCGCTCCGGCAGTCCGGTAGACGCCGACTGGGCGTGCACGAATTCGTCGGCGGTCTGCGTGCCCGTCCCGATCGGCAGCGTGGCGGTCATGTACAGCTCGCCCGCCTTGCCGACTCTGGCAATGAGCTCCTCGATCGGGATCTCGCGCAGGACGTCGCGCGCCCGCTGCGCCTTGCGCGCGTCGCGCTGAATGAGACCACCGTTCGCGCGACTCACTTTCGCAATCGGCTCACCGGTCGAGAAGTGAACGACTTCGTCCACTTCCATGCTGTCGTACGGCTCACCCCACCTGACTACTGGTAAATGCAACATGGCACGTCGATTTGTGATTGCGCGATCTTTGATTGGTGAATTGTTGTTGATTGCCGATTACCGATCGTTGATTGCGATGAAGCGAACGCAGGGTCTCAATCGACAATCACCAATCTCCAATCAACAACCAATCAAAAATCACCAATTCCGACTCAGTACACCCCAACGGTCGTCGTTGAAGCAAAGGCTCTGTACGGTCTGACGCCACTAACCCCATCCCATGGATACTTCTCGTCCGGCGCTTCCCTTTCACCCTCGTCACGTTCCAGGAACCCCGGCATGAAGAATTCCTTGGTCAACGTGGTCAG
>DATCXH010000114.1:0-9674 GCA_036565925.1 Vicinamibacterales bacterium | reverse complement strand
GAGCCGCAAAGCACCCCAACCATCGCCTGCGGAAGATACGGCCTCGCGCTACTTACTGCCGCGTGCTTCGGGGAACTGCTTGCGTTCCAGAGACCACTGCGCGTCCTTGCAGAGGCCGCAATCCTCGCCGGCGAAGCGTTTCGCACTCTGTGCATCGCCGCGAAGCTGCCAATCGAGCCAGCTCACCGCGACCGACGCAGCCGCGCCGCCATTGGGTTCGTTGAACGTGCCGCCGTGTCCGACGGGCAGATTGGCGATCGCCACGGGCACGTGTGTGATCCGCTTGAAGTCGTCCATGCCGTTCTCATAGGCGATGTCCTTGGGGCCGCCCTCGATGTAAATCACCGGTGTGCGCAGGGTCTGCAGTACCTCCTTGCCGACGGTCACGCCAGTCATGTTGGTGGGACCGTTGTTCAGGATGCCGGTGTTGTGAAGCACCAGTGTCTTCACTCGTGGATCCTTCGCCACCTGAAGCGCCTGGACACCGCCGCAGCTCCAGCCCGAATAGGCGATCTGTGCGGGATCGATCCGGCCGAAGTACGGGCTGCCGGTGCGCTGGTTCTCCGCAAGCGCCCAGTCGACGGCGGCACTCAGATCCGAAACCTGCGTACGCGGCGGTGGAAGCTGACCCTGCGGCGCGGCTGGCGCGGTCGGACGCGGCTCCCTCGGCGGCGCACCGGGACCGCTCAGGATGCGGCCGCTGGCGATCACGAGATAGCCATGCGAGGCGATCTCGAGAAGGTGAAAGCGGCTGCTCGCGCCGTCGTCCGAACATCCACCGTTGCCCCATGCGATCACGCCAAGCTTCGTGCTGCCGAGCGCCGAGAGATCTTTGGGACGGTAGACAACGTGGCGTGGAAGCGACGCAACTTCCTCTTTGATCGCCGCGAAACGTCCGGTGCCGGGCGTGTCTGGCCGTTTGTTGAGCTCGGCCTGTCGCGCGAGGGCAGCAGGATCAGGCTGTGGAGGCGCCGGCTGCTGCGCGGCGGTGACACCAACGCACGCCGCGACGAGCGCGAGGGGCAATGATCGGCAAAGCAGTTGACGGATGTCATGCGTGGTCATGCTCGTGCTCTCCCTCATTGTGATGCGGCGCGCACTCTCGGCGCGCGGCAATAGTCTCGATGATCAGCACTCCGCTTGGCAACACGCAGGCGTTTCCTGCCGTAGTGCGAACCTTGCGATGCGCGGGGACCTGGCTTACCGATACCCGACAATCAGCCAGGCGCGATTCGACACTCCGTCGCCGAGTTTCGGATTCGCCGGGTCCGCTGGACCGAGATTCCGAACGACCAGGGGATAACGGCCCGGCGTGCGCAGCAGCGTCTCGTCGATAGCGGCCGTGATCTCCACGCGGCTGTTGACAGTCGTTGGAACGGGCACGTTGTTGAAGTACACCTGCGACCGCTGGAAGTAGTTGAAGCCGGTGAGCTTCAACGTCAGCGTTGGCCCGCCTTCCTTGACAACGACCTTCGAGAAGTCCGGGTCACCATAGTCACGGCGACCCGAGTCGATCGTCTCGATTGTGGGTTGCGGCTGCCGCGCGTTGCCGAACCCTGCGGGCAGTGGCGGGAGTGGGGGTGGCGGGGCTCCGCGGCCACCCTCGGGGCCTGGCGCTCCACCACGGCCGGGAGCCTGACGACGAACGTTGACCGCCCAGCCGATGTCGTCAACGACCGGTAGCGTGATCGGGCCGTCACCCTGGAATGGATTCCAGTACGACGCGTGGTACTTGCCGTCCTGCAGTGCGCCGTTTGCGATCACGGCGGAGATCTTTTGCAGGTTCTTGACGTCCTGAAGTGGATCAGCATCGAGGATCAGAATGTCGGCGAGCTTGCCAGACGCGACTGTTCCGACCCGATCCTGCACGCGCATCATTTCTGCGGGCCACCGCGTGGCGGCCTGGATGATCTGCATTGGCGTGAGCCGCATATCCTCGGCAAATACCTGCATCTCGTGATGCACACCGAGGCCGGGCATCGAAAAGTTACCGCCGTCGGTGCCCACGAGTACCCGCCCTCCCGCTTCGATAAACAGCCGATGAAAGCGCAGGGCGTTCTGATAGCCGCGACGGCGCACGTCGATGACATCCGGCCGCACATCCGGCGGATCGAGATAGTTCCAGAGGATGGTCTGCGCTCGCGCGGCCGGGTAGTAGGCCATCAGAAATGGGTCGGCAAACAGCCGACGCGTCTGGAGCTCGAAGCGGCTCCAACCGGTCGGCAACCCCGGGGCCTTCTGAATGAAGCTCGGAATGAGCGCTGTCTTCTGCTGGACCAGGACCTTGATCAGATCGGCGGCCTTCGCCTCGTCCATCTGCGCCCACTGATCGAGCTCGTTGGGTCCACCGAAGCCACCCGGTGGTGCGGCGCCGGCGGGCATGTTCGTCACCGCTGCTGCCACGCCCTGCGAACGGGGAATGAAGTCGGCGCCGAGGAGCGCGGCCTCGCGCGCGCCTATGTTGCCGCCCGCCCGAACGCCGATCGGCTTGCCCGCAGCGTGCGCCACTTCGACCGCGGCTTTGAAGATGTCGTGCGAGACGGCACCGTTCTGAAACGACACGCCGTACCCGCCCAGATCGAGCACACGCTTCGTCCACGTTCGCGCCTCATCGACGGTCGCGATCGGATGCGGCGAGTCGAACGGTGATTCGAGTCCGGTCAGGTTGCCTGCCGGGCCCTGGAAGTGCACCGGCCAATCGAAAGCGCGTGGGCCGCGCAGCTTTCCGCGCTTCAATCCTTCGTCGTACTGCACGAAAACCTCGCCCATGTCGCCGATGCCGATGAACGAGGTGACGCCGTTGTTCAGAAAGATCTCGCCCTGGTACCAGAGGAAGTTCGCGAGCCCATCCCACAACCCTGGCACGATGAACTTGCCGTCGCCATTGATGACCTGCGCGCCCGCCGGCGGCGGTTGTCCTTTTCGTCCGACGCCGCGGATCCGATCGCCTTCGATCACAACCTGCGCGTCGCGAATCGGCGCAGCGCCGCTGCCGTCGATAACGGTGCCTCCGTCGATCACGAGGATTCGAGGGACTGGAGCCTGCGCCAGAATGAACTGGGAGGTGTTCGGCGCAACCGATGCCCACAGACTGATCAAGACAAACGCGGCCAGTCGTCGCATCCGTGCGGTGGCTCCTTCGATTGTCATCAGAACACCAGCTTCGCGCCGAACTGCATCTGCCGAGGCGTACCCGCCGTCGTGATCTGACCGGCATTGGCGTTGTACGCGGCTCCACCGTCTGCCGTGGCAATGAAAATCGCGGAGTTCGGCAGTCCGTAGTTCACACGATTAAAGAGATTGAAGACCTCGGCGCGCAACTGGAGATAGGCGTCACCCGGAAGGCCGACGTTTTTGCTGAGCGCGAGATCGACGGTGAGCAGACCCGGACCGCGCAGCGAATTGCGCGCGACGCCGGTGCCCAGCGTGCCCGCGGTCGGCAATGTGAAGAACGTGGGATCGAAGTAACCGGTGATACAGCCGCACGCAGTGTCAAGACGTCCGCCGGTCACCGCATCCTCGACCGAGCGGCCCGCCGCGAGGTTCGGCCGCTGCGTGCCGCCGGTCTGCAAGCCGGCCTGATCGAAGCCGATCAGCGGGGTGAACGGCGCACCGCTGACCGCGCTCACGATCGTCGAGACCTGCCAACCGGACACGAACGCATTCCCCTGGAACGGCAACTGGTAAATCGCGCTCGCCCGCAGGTTGTGCGTGCGATCGATCTGGCACGGACCGTAGTCGTACTCTTCATCGTAGGGGTTTGTCGCCGCGGTGCCGCCTTCGAACAACGAGTTGCCCGACGTCGTGTCGCGACAGCGCGACAACGTGTAGGACACCTGCGATTGGACGTTCGAGGAGAACCGCCGGTTGAGCGCCGCCTGGAACGAGTGGTAGTCGGAGTTCGCGTAGGTATTGGCGCTGACCAGGGCCGCGAACTGCTGGTTGACGCGTGGATTGGAGATCGTCTGCGCCCCGTTCCGTGAGCCGTAAACGACCGTGCCGTCGGGGGCCGTACGCGGCGTCACAGGATTCGTGTCGCGCTGCCGCTGCAAGTGATCGCCGTGGCTGCCGACGTAGGCCAGCGTGACGCTGGTGCCGGGAAACAACTCACGCTGCACGTTCACGTTCCACTGGTGCAGGCGCGGCGCGTCGCCCATGTCGTAATCGAGCGCCTGCATCTGAGAGATCTGCGACGCCGCCGGGTTCGGCGTTGGGAACACCGGCACTGGAGGAAATGGCAGCCGCACCTGTGCTCCGAGCGCGAATGGGGGATTCAGTGCATAGGCCGGCCCGAGCCGATTGGCCGTGATCGGACTGTGAAAGATGCCATAGCCGGCGCGGATCGATGTCTTCTGGTCCGAGAACGGATCGAACGCCACGCCAACTCGAGGTTCCCAATTGTTGACCGTCGGGTTGCTCGAGAACGCTTGGGTAATCGTCGTGAACCCGGTTGACTGCGCCAGGTCGACGAGCGCCGCGGCCTTGTCGAGCGTGGGAATCGAGCGCGGGTCGTACCTGAGCCCCAGGTTCAGCGTCACGCGGTTGCCGAGACGCCATTCGTCGTGCACGTAGCTGGTGATGCGCCACTCCTCGATGTTCCGCGCCGCGTCGTTTGCGCCGGGCAGCGCTCCGAGAAAGAGTGATGGCTGGTTTTGCAGAAACGCGGTGAGGCTGGGAAACGTCCATGCGCCATCGCCAAACAACGGGAGATCGACGAAGGTCGTCTGGCGCTCGTACTCGACACCGAACTTCACTGAATGTCCTCCGGCGCCCCAGACGACGTCGTCTCCGACGATCGTGCGCGTCTGACGCTGCCGGAACGGCAGCACCTGATTGCCGCCGATTCCCGCCACGCCGGATCCGGGATTCACACTGCCGCTCATGCGGCCGGGGAAGAACACCAGGAGCCCGTCATCGAGATCCGTGCGTGTAGCCTCTTCTCGTGTTCGTGTCGCGCCGAAGCGGAACGTGTTGGCGATCGCCGACTTGACGACCTGACGCAGTTCCGCCGTCACGTAGTGATTGCTGCTTTCGTCGTCGCTGTGCCACAACGGGATCGCCGAGCCGGAGTTGGGCTCGAACACCGACGCCAGGTCGCCCGTGTAGCGCACGAAGAGGTTGGTTGTGCCGGTGATGGTGTAGTCGAAGCGGCCGACGAAGTAGTTTTCGTCGGCGGGCGTCTCATTGGTGATATCGAAGCGGCCGATACCCTGGGCGGCCTGCGCCGGCGTCTGTCGCGTCGGCAACGGGTACAACGCGAGCACTGGGGCGATGGCGCGATCGACACCGACGTTGACACCATTGATGATGCCATTACGCGCGTTCGCATCAGGCACGTTGATGGCCTGGGTCTGACCAATCGTCTGCCGCAGCCCTTCATAGGTGACGAAGTAAAACGCCTTGTTCCTGACCAGTGGCCCGCCAAAGCTCCCACCGAATTGATTCTTCTCGAACGTCGGGTCCGGCCGATCGAGAAGCGCGTCGAAGTAGTTGGAGGCATCGAACCTGTCGTTGCGGTAGTACTCGAACAGTGAGCCATGCCATTGATTCGTGCCGGACTTGGTGATGGCGTTGATGGCGACGCCGTTGCCGCCGAATTGCGCGCTATAGGTATTGGTGAGCACCTGGTATTCAGCGATCGCCTCGACGCCGAGTGTGGTCCCCAGCTGTCCTGATCCACTGCCACGGTTCCAGTAGTTCTGCACGTTGGTGTTATCCATCAGGAACACCTGTCCCTCGGGACGCGCGCCCGACACGGTGTATTGCGGCTGCCGTCCGAAGAACTGCTGAAACTGGCCGCCAGCGGTGGCCGGAGGCAGTTCGTTGGCGCCGGGCGCGAGGACAATCAGCTTGGAGTAGCTGCGATCGATGAGCGGGAGCTCGGCCATCTGCTTCTGCTCGATGACCGTGCCGAGCGCCACGGACACCGTGTCAACCACGGGGACGTCGGCCGTCACGGTGATGGTTTCTTGCACCGCCGACGGTCCGAGCGTGAAGTCCACGACCGCCTGGCTTCCGACGACGAGCCGGATACCTTGACGAACCACGGTCTGAAATTCCGAGAGCGATGCTTCGACGTTGTAGGCTGCGGGCAGCAGATTGCTAACGGTGTAGCGACCTTGCGAGTCGGCGACCGTGGTCTGCACGACGCCTGTCTCCGTGTTCGTGACATTCACGGTTGCGCCCGGGAGTACACCTCCGGTGCGATCCGTCACGGTGCCGAGCACCGTTGCGCGGACGGCTTGCGCTGCTGCGTTGGCGGCGACCGCCCACGAGAGCGCTGCGATACAGACAGCGACAAGGCTTCGCGTCACGATGTGTTCTCCTCCGGATGGGACTTCGAGCGTTCCGACGTGCGTGCCGGCGCCACTGTGCGCCGACGCACAGGCCGACGCAAAATCGTTTGTCGAGATACCCGCCATCGCGGAGATCGATGACGCGGCCGGCTGCACCGGCGTCGGCACCGACGCGAATATTGCGGTGAATGACGTGTAGCCTGCTTACCGCAAAGACGCCGTCACGGGTTCGAGCGGCGGGAGCTGGTTGCCGCGGTGACAGGTATAGCAGGTGACGTAGCGTTTTCCCTCGGGCACGATCGAGGATGCCGCGAAGACGATGTCGACGTTCTCCTGCGGGAAGAGCGCGGCGTTGATGTCCTTCAACATCCCGATCATGTTTCGCGCGACGAGCTTCTTCGGATTCCCGTCGAGATGCCGCTCATCGGCGTGCCCGCGCTCGTGCTTGTCGCCGAACACGTGACAGAAGTTGCACTCGACGCTCAACGCCGCACGGAACGCTGGCATCACCATGAACGTGTCGGTGTTCGACGGCAGATGGACCATGTTCATGTGCTGCTGAGCGCCACGCCCGGGTGCGAGCGGTGCTGCCGGGGCTGCGCCCCGCCCTCGTCCGGCATTGCCGCCGGGTGGTGCAGCTCCTCGCGCGCCGGGTGCTGCGGGCGGTGATCCCGGTTCCGGTGCGCGGGCCGGTCCCTTCGGGTCCGGTGCCGCCGAAATCGGCAGTGCGGCTCCCTGGTGACATGTGAAGCACGTCACGTACTGCTTGCCGTCGGGGAATGGCAGATAGCGCGAGTTGCGGAAATCGTTGCCGCTGTCGGGAAAGCGATCGGCAACGACCTGCAGCATCCGCAGCATCCCGCGCGCGATTTCCTTCTTCGGGTTGCCGTCGCTGGCGAAGTCGTTCGCCACATGGCAGTAGGTGCATTGCACGCCGAGCGCCGCGTTGAAGCGTCCCATCACACGCTGAATATCGACGTCGGGCGTGAGGACGCGAAGATTACGGGGCGTCGGACTGCCGCCTTGCGCAGCGATCTGCGCCGACGCCGCTATCCACATCCACGCGAACGCCAGCGTGATTACTGAGTGCCGGCCCATGGCTTCTGCAGCGAGTCCTTGTAAGCGACGAGCAGCCACGCGACGTTGGAAGTGCCGTCGCCCCAGACCGGATTCGGCGGCGGCGGCGGGTTCTTGACCTGAAGCTTGTAGCGGCCCGGATTGCGCAGGTATCGCTCGTCGATGGTCACTTCGATCTCGGTGATGCCCTTGAGCTCGAAGGGCATTGGCCGATCGTCGAAGAACACCTGCGTGCGTTCGAAAAAGTTGTAGCCGGTCACTTTCAGCCGAAGTGTCGGCCCGCCCTCACGAACCGCGACCTTCGACACGAACTCGTCGAAGAACTCTTTTCGTTGGGTGTCGATCGTTTCGATGCCGGGCTGGGCAAGGCGTGCCGCCGCCACACGTCCGACCTGTCCTTCGCGATACACCGCGCGCTTCTTGACCAGCGTGAACGCCAGATCCTCGACGTTGGGAATGCCAACGAAGCCGTCCCCTCGAAACGGATTCATCTCGTTGAACCAGGTGTGATACCGGCCGTCCAAAACGTTGCCATTGAACACGACCGAGGAGATGTTCTTCACGTTCGAGATGCTCTGTAGTGGATCGGCATTCAAGATGACGAGGTCGGCGATCTTGCCCACCTCCACAGTGCCGATATCCTTCCCGACACGCATCACTTCAGCCGGCCATTTCGTCGCCGCCTGAAGCACCTGCATTGGCGTCAGCCCGCCGTCCTCGACCAGGATCTCCATCTCGTGGTGTACGGCCGGACCAGGAGTGGCCTGGTTACCGCCGTCGGTGCCGACCAGCAGTTTGCCGCCCGCATCGACATACATCTTGTGGAATCGCAGCGCATTGCGAAACCCGCGTTCGCGTCGCTCCCGCACCTGAGGACGTGTATGCGGCGGGTTCGCGTAGTTGCCGAGCAGATTCAGCCGCCGCTCCTCCGGGTAGTAGAACTGCACCGCTTCGTTCGCAAACAGCTTGCGATCTTCAGCCTCGAAGCGGCTCCATCCTTTCTGAAGTCCCATGCCCTTTTCGATGAACGCCGGAATCAGGTGGATGCTGCGGGCAACGAGATACTTGATTTCCGCGGCCGCCTTCGCATCGTCCATGTAGGCCCAGATGTCGAGATCGTCGGGAGGCGGCGGCACGAACGGGGCGATCTCGCCCGGTTTGACCACTTGGCGCTGCAGGTTTGGATCCGGTAACGCGGGCATCGAATCGCTGGCGATCTCCTCCGAGATGCCCATCGAGAGCGGAATCGCGTCCGCGCCGAGGTCGGCCGCCTTCCTCGGGAAGATCTCCGGCCCGGTCGAGCGAATGAAAGCCGGCTTGCCGGCGCGGTGTCCTTCCTCGAACGCGACACGCACGACCTCATCTTTCGCGCGGCCGTTCTGAAACATCACGGCGTCCGCGCCGAGCGCGAGGATACGCCGCGTCCATTCGCGGGCTTCGTCAGCGGTGTTGAGAATCTTCAGGTTGAAGTACGGCGACTCGAGTCCATTCAGATTCGCAAACTCCTGGAAGTGCACCGGTGCGTCCCACGGGCGCGGCTGCAGGATGCGGCCCTTCAACACCCCTTCGTGCATGAACACGCCAACCTCGCCGTTGTTGCCGATGCCCACGAAGGACGTGACGCCGTGATTCAGCATCGCCTCGCCGTGATGCGAGTAGAAATTGAGCTGCGCGTCCCACAGGCCGGGAATGATGAACTTCCCGTCGCCGGCGACCACTCGCGCCCCGGGCGGCGTTGCCGCGCCCTTCTTGCCGATCGCGGTGATGCGATTCCCGCGCACGACGATCTGCACGTCGCGAATCGGCGCGCCGCCGTTCCCGTCGATGAGCGTCCCGCCGTTGATGACGAGCACGTCGCTCGGTGCCTGTCCGTCGATGGCCGTACTCAGGGCGAGTAGGCAAGCCGCAAACAGAAGGAGAGCCGGTCTTGCTGGACCGGCCAGTCCTTTCCTGGCAAGCTCCCGTCCGGCCCGAAGCAGCATGATCACGGGCTGCATCGTATGCGCGCGCGGCAGCCCAGGCAAAATCGTTCCCATAGATGGCGCGTATCGATGACGCGGATAACGCCCGGCGCGCTCGATGCCGATTGATCCGAGCGATTGCCAGTATCGCGGATAACGATTTGGACCTGACGGCGGCGACAGGCATAGTCTTGGCGCTGCCGATGTGCTCCCGTTCTCCAGTCCGGAGTGAATCATGAGATTGGGCCTGACCAAGGCCGCGGTGTTGATCGCCCTCCTGCCCGCGTTCGCGTTCAACGTTCTCGTGTACGCGCAACGCGGCGGACGCGGCGGGCCGGCT
>DATCXH010000126.1:0-6100 GCA_036565925.1 Vicinamibacterales bacterium | reverse complement strand
GGTCGAGTTGGTTCTCCTGCTCGTCCTGCGCCATCTTCGCCCGCTGCACTTCGTCCTGCCGCTGCGCGACGCGCTCGGCGTGCGCCTGCCGACGACCGTCGATGATCGCGCGGATCGCCTGCTCGTCGGCGGCAGCGTCGAGTTCCTCCATCATCTGCGAGTGCTGCGCGTCGAACTGCGAATCGATCGCGTACCGCTTGAGCGTCGACTCCTGCGCGAGTTTCGCGATCTCGAAATTCTGCCGGAACTCCTGCTCCTGCCGTTTCAGGTCTAACTCCGACTCCTTGAGCGCGATGTCCTTCATCACCTTCATCTGCTCGATCTTCACCTGCGCCTCAGCCAGCACCTGCTCCGGGGTCGGAGGCGGCGGCGGCATCTGCGGCGGTGCGTAGTTCGGGTCGACCGTCTTGAAGTACGACGAAATGTCGCGCTCGCCGGAGAGTTCGAGGATTCTCGCATACGTGTGCCGCAACTGCGCGAGCGACACGAGCGGGTTGTCGGGTCCGGCGAGTTGAATGACCTGTTCCTGCTTCGCCGCGATGGTCAGCAGCCGCTCGATGCGTTGCTCGGGCAGCGAGGTGCCGAGGGCCACCGTGACGTTGCAGGTGTAATCAGAGTCCCACGCCGCGACGTTGATCGGGACGTACTCCCCGCGCAGCTTCATCAGCGTGTCCTTCGGCTTATACTCGACGAGCAGCCGGTAGATGCCGTGGAACATCGGCTTCAGCGCCTGCTCGGCGAAGATGCGCGCGATGAACTCCGTGCGCTCCTGCGCTGCCGTCAGCGCGGCCTGCACGGCGCCCGCCGTCGACGACTGCAGCGCGTCCGCATCGAGCGACATCGCGCCCTTGTTGCGGCCTGTGCGATTCTCGCCGACCTGATCGAAGTATTCGAGCAACGGCATCGCCGCTTGCCCGGTGAACGGGTGCGTGAACGCCTCGACCGCGCCGGGCATCTTCATCCGAATCGGTGCGCCGATCTCGGTGTTTAGAACATCCTCAACCGACGCCTGCCCTTCGATGAACGCCGTGCGTGGGAAGATCGAGAGCGCGAAGCTGTCAAGCATCCCGCGCGTCAGATTCGACTTCACATACTGCAAATCCATCGCGAGATCACTCAGCCCGAGCCCGACGAGCGCGTGCGCCTCGGGGATTGGGCAGAACATCGAGAAGGGCCGATGCGACACTGGCCGGTTGTGGACGATGTAGAAGCTCGGGCCGATCGTGCAGATCTTCCGTAGCTCCCGGCGTCCGTCGCCGTCGACGTCGACCTTCGTGTACGTCTCGCAGTACAGATGCAGATCGTTTGCTTCGCCCGCGTCGGGATTCTGCCCCACGTTAGGCGTCGTGTTCTCGTTGCGCTGCTGCTTGTCGCTCGACGATTCGAGCGTCGCCTGCATGCCGCCGTGCTCCGCGATGTCATCAGGCTTGACACCCATCGCGATAAGCTCGCCAGCGGTCATATGCCGCGCATGGCCGACCATCGTGGCGTTCTCGATGTCGGTCGCCTCGCGGTCGAAGATGAACTCCTCAGGCGGCAATGCGTAAATGCGCACGCAGCCCTCCTGCTCGACGGTGAACTCGACGTTGAATCGAGCATCCTCGCCGGTTTCACCGTTGTCGGTGATCTTCGTCGGTGTCACTTCCTCGCGCGCCACAAGCTCGAATAGCTCGTCGAGCGTGAGATCTTCCTCACTGTCGGCGATCACCTCTTTGTCTTCCCAGCCCCACTTGAAAATGCCAAGGCGACGGATCAAGCCGTCGTCGAGCACGTCATTCGTGAGGCGGAAGCCCGGATTCTCGCACGAGAACACGTAGTTCACGTAGTCCGTCGCCTGCTTCGCGCCCTGCACGCCGTCTTCCGTGCGCGGCATGAACTCGACCGCTGACTCCGGCGCGAAGAAGATGCGCATCAGAGAAGGCTTAATGCCTAGCACCTGATCGCGTACCTCGGTGATCACCACCTGCGAGCGGCCTTCCTCCTCGTTGCCGAGGGGCTCGCCGTTGTAATACTCCGTCGCCTTGAGCCGCGCGTCGGCAAGCTCGTCGACGGCGAGTGACTGCGCATCAGTGATGAGCCCACGCATCACACGCTGCAAGTCGGCCTTGCCCATCCGGCCTTCGCCCTTGCGCGTCAGTTCCGGCTTGGCATCCGGGTTGGTCGACGCGGGCGTGTCGTTGTCGTTGAATCGGTACTTCGCCATTATTTGAGCTTCCTCATCAGTGCCCGACGTGCGATGTTGTGGGGCATCGTGCCCACCGTGAAGCCGATGCGCGAGTGCTTGTGCCCTCTGCCCTGCTCAGAACCGTCGTCCTCTTCAGAGACGTCTGTGGCGCCGTCGTAGCCGCCAGTCTGCGCCGCCGCATAGTCGACGAGCACCGCCTCAACCTCCTCGCGGAACGCCTTACGGATCCACGCTTTATCTGCTGCTGTGAGCGCCATTAGAGTCCTTTGAGCTTCCGCGACAGTGGCTTCTTCCAGTCGGAGCGCTTGAAGGAACCGCTCGTGAGCCCTGCGATCGCAGCGTCATCAAGCAGCGTGAGCAGGAAGGCGTCAGCCCGGTTGGGTGATTTCTCCCCGCGCTTCTTCATCGCCTTCTTCGACTCCGCAAGCAGACGTCCGTCGCTCGCGTAGTCTTTGCGCACCTTCACAAGCTCCTCAATGCACTCAGGGTCGCGGAGTGCGCAGTTGCGCTTCTCTAACCACTCCAGCCCCCGCCACCATAGCTCCGCACGAAGGTTCTTGTACGTCTTAGCGTTTTTAAATGACGGCGACTCGGAGACGTTCACCGCGATCACCGGCAGCTTCAGTTCTTCGAGCCGATCAGCCACGCCAGCACCGATGCCAATCGAGTCAACGACGACTGCCTCGGGCCGCTCGGCCTCCGGCGTGTTGTCCCACTCGTTCTTCACCCAACCGGTGACGCGCATCGTGTCATCATAGTCGCGCGTCTCGATCTTCTTCGGGACGATGTTGCCCCTTCGCTTGCAAAGGGCCGACAAGTCACCGCCACCCCGCGCGCAGTCGAGCCCCCACACGTTCGCGCCGCTGCGAATCATCTCGACGATGCGGTAGATCGCCGCCTCGGCAAGCGCACGAGGGATGATCGTGTCGTCGTCGCTCTCGGGGAACTCACCGAGCACGCGCACGCGGAACGGGTTCGAGTCGCGGCCATACCGCTGCGCCATATCCTCGACGAAGTCGGGGGAGACACGCGGGTGGCCGACGCACGAGATCTTGATCGTGAGCCAGCTACTTCGCAGCTTGTGATGCGAGTCGTAAAACGTGCCCGAGCTTCGCACCGGGTTCCCTGCCAGAAGCGTCGTCGCGTTGTGGCCTGACATGGAGCCCGACGCCGCCTCGAAGATCAGTTCTGGAATACCGCTCGCTTCGTCGCCGATCAGGAGCACGAAGCCGTCAGAGTGAACTCCGGCGAGGGCCTCGGGCTTCTCAGGGCGCGACGTCTCGAACGCGATGTACGACTCCTCGGGAGCCGCCTTGTGCATGATGCGCTCGGACTGGACCTCGATCAGATCGAGGATCGCTGTGGGCAGCTTGTTCAGCCACTTCACAGTTTCCGCATAGAGCGCGTTGAAGAGTTGTCCGCTCGTCGGCGCCGTGCAGACCGTCTTTTGCGGGAACCGCGTCAGCACCATGCAGACGCAGCACCACGCGAGCGTGGTCGTCTTCCCGACACCGTGGCCGGAGACGACCGAGATCCTGCGCTCGCCGCGTTGCACGGCGAGCAGGATCCGTTCTTGGAACTCGTCCGGCTCCGCGTTCAGGACTTCGCGAACGAGGAGCGGCCAGTTGTTCCCATACCGCTCGATGAACGGCTGCAGCGGATTGACGAAATCCGCCGGGAGTCCCACGGGTTATGCGTTGATCGTCAGCGTGACGGTTCGCTGGACACCCAGGCTCGACGTCACAGTGATCGTCGCTGCACCAGCAGCGATGGCGGTGATGAGCCCTGTGGCACTCACAGTGGCCTTCGTCGCGTCGCTTGTGGTGTAGGTGTACTGCTCGGTCGTCACCGTGACGCCGAAACCATCAACCTGCGCCGAGATCGTGATCTGCTGCGTTGCGTCGGTGCTGACCGACAGCGTGTCATTGGTCGGGGCCACAGTGAAGCTGGCGACCTTACCGTGGACGGCACCGGGCATCAGACGGGGCGCCAGTACGCCCAGGATCGCCGCAAACGCATCATCGCGCGCTGCCCCGCTGTCCAGGCCCGGCGAGGCTCCGCGCCGCAGCCAGTTGTTCACGTAGCGCTGCCACGTCGGCTGCGCGGTCTTGTTCAAATCCCAGGGCGCGACGACCACCGGCACCGTAGCGTTGGCCTGGATCGCGCGGTCAACCTGATAGGCGATCTGCGCGATCTGCTTTACCCCAAGTTTCATGGGACTCCTTTGGTCTGCTGCAGTTTTGGCCCGGTGGGGGTTTCGGTCACACGGTACCAGCCCCGGTCCCAGCCGGGGCGACCACCCTCGAAGAGGGGGGGGGCCTTCGCCCCGCCCGCCCGCCGAGCCGCTGGCACGGGGCTTGCTGTGCGCTCGACCCGGCATGCTTCTTGCGGATAGATGGTCTAAGCCGTTGGCAATCAAGCACTTAGCTCGATTCCAGGGCTAGGTTTACATAATGTCTATTATGTGAACCACAAACACCTAAGTGCTTGATGGCAATAGACTTAGCTGCTCTCCGTCCTCGATCAACTCAGCGTCTTCGACGCCTGCGGCGCTGCCAAGCTGCTCGACCTGCACGTCTGCCGACACGAGCGGCTGTTTCTCGACTCGCAGGTTGCGCATGGCGTCGAGGTGGGCGATGCCCAGGTTGACGTTCACCGCCACGCTGTTGCCCTTGTTCTGCCCGAACTGGTTGCGGTCGTAAGCTGTTGCAGCCCATTGTCTTGTGCCGATTCGGTTGCGCGCTCGGGCCGCGTCCTCGCTGCCCAGGACAGGCGCATCGGCGATGTCGTGTGTTTCCTCAACCATTGCCGTCGCGCCTCGCGCGCGTGCGCGAGCAAGCCTGTCTTCGGCTGCCTCGTCGCCGAACTTCCGGCGTATCATCCGTCCGAGTCCGCCGCCTTCGAGCGGCGGGTCATACGGGAAGCCCACGTTCTGGCTGTCCGCCTGGAGCTTCGTGGCTAGGCCGCGCAGCGTGCCTCCGTTCGTGATCCAGTGCTCGACGTAGTCCAGAGCGTTTGGCTCGTCGACCTCGCCCTCAAGCTCTCTCTGAGCCAGCAGCGTTAGGTCTTCGATCACCCGCTTCACACGCGGCTTCCCTGCCAATCTGCTAACCTCGCAACGGTCGTCCCTCGTGTTAGGTGAGTCGATGCCCGCTGTGCCAGCCGGGCCATCGACAATGAGCCGGAACGATACGTCAGCGTCCTCCCACTCGTCAAGCGTGCTGGCATGGTTTTTGGGCACACGAAAGGAACAAGGATCTGAAAGGATGCCTGAAACCTTTTCAAGTCGTTGAGACACATAGCTTTGAAAGGATTGAAACGATTTTACATGCATATACTGCAGCTATGTGTATATATGTGAGATTGAGTTTGTATCAGTTCACTAGGACTTAATCCTTTCTATCCTTACATCTCGTTGTATTTCAACGACTTAATTCTTTCAGGCAATGCATGTAAAATCCTCCTTCCCTTCGCTGCCCCGCGCTGTCCACTGTCGCTGCTGACATCAGTCCACATCAGTATGCCGCTCGAATCCTTTCGATGCCTTCGATCCTTTCGGGCGCGAGGTACGCTCGCCGGGTTCCGCGCGGATTCGCCTGGAACGAATCGATACAGGTGAATTTCGGCTGAGTTCGTTGCGCGCTGGTTGCCCGGGTCGTATTATGGGTACAGCGGCGCACGGCATTCCCCGGCGCCCCACCTCAACGGAGCAGACGATGACTTTCACCCAGGCGAAGCAGGATCTCTCGAAGCTCGGTGTCACCCTCCGTAAGATCGACGGCGAGTTCCGCGTCACGCTCAAGGGCGCCGGTGAAGCTGGCGCGTACTACACGGGCGATCTCTCCGACGCGGTCGCGACCGGCAAGCGAATCGCCGCGCCGCACGCGACAGTCACGCGCGAGATCGCCGAGGCGT
>DATCXH010000742.1:0-2401 GCA_036565925.1 Vicinamibacterales bacterium | reverse complement strand
TTGAGGTCGCGGTGCACGATGCCCGCGTCGTGCGCAATGGCCAGCGCATCGGCGACGCCAATCAGAAGATCCGCAACCTCTTGCCACGAGCGCTCAACAGCACTCCGCCACTGGCGCAGCGTTCCGCCGTCCACGAACTCGGTGACAAGGTACTGACGGCCATCGATTTCACCGATGTCGTGCACCGTCAAGATGTGCGGGTGATTCAGCGACGACGCAGTCTGCGCCTCGCGCAAGAACCGGCGTCGAGCTTCAGTATCCAGCAGCGTCTCGGACAGGAACTTGATCGCGACCGTCCGGTTGAATTTCGCGTCGAGCGCTTTATAGACGACGCCCATTCCACCAGCGCCGAGCAGGCTCAAGACGCGATACGAACCAATGTCGCGACCGATGATGATTGCGTCAACAGATGCGACTGTTGAAGAGGCTGCACCACCGGCAATGGCGGGCGATTCAAGATATGAGTCCACGCCAGACTGCGACAAGAGCGACACCACATCTCGGTGCAGGGTCTTGTCGCCGCCACACGCCTCTGCGAGGAAGGACGTTCGTTGCGACGGGTCCAGCGCCAACGCGGCGTGGTAGAGCCGAGAGACGCGTTCCCAGCGTTCGTTCGTATCAGGTTGATCGGCCATCCCTACTTCCGAAGCTCGCGCAACAGCCAGGCCCTCGCCAGCTTCCAGTCTCGTGACACAGTGTCCGCTGATACGTCGAGGACGTGCGCCGTCTCTTCGACCGTGAGCCCTCCAAAGAACCGCAGCTCGACGACCTGCGCCTTTCGTTTGTTGGTGCGCTCCAGCGCCTCGAGTGCCTCGTCAAGCGCGACCAGATCGTGCGGTCGTTCGTCCGACCCACCGAGGTCGTCAACCAAAGTCACGCGCTGCGCTCCGCCACCACGCTTCTGATACAGACGTGTGCGCGCGTGATCGACGAGGACCCGTCGCATCAGTCTCGCTGCCATGGCGAGAAAGTGCGACCGGTCTTGCCACTCCACCCGTCGCGTGTCGACGAGCCGCATGTATAGCTCGTTGACGAGCGCGGTGGCCTGCAGGCTGTGCCCGGCTCGCTCCCCCTTCATGCAGCGCCGAGCGATCCGATGGAGTTCGCTTTCGACCATCGGCACCAGACGGCCGAGCGCATCGTCATCGCCGCTCCGCCACGCCTGTAACAGTCCGGTGACGTCGGGTGAATCGTTCGTAGTGCCGGCGATCTTACGTCACGTTTCCTGATCGATGCGGCTGTTGACCCATCTGTTCCCGCCTCCACGAGCGGAGGGGAACGGCCGTGGCGAATACGAGGATTACCGCAGCCATTTCGATAGTCATCATGGCCACAGGAATACTCGTGGCCGACGAGCAAAATCGCGAGGGCGACCGGCCGGCGTTCTTCGTCCACATCGAAAATCTCGCCGCCGCGCCGCCGGAAGCCATCGCCGGAGCGCGGGACGAGCTAGCGCACATCTATGACCTCGCCGGTGTCCGTGTCGAATCGTCGGCGGAGCCCGATCATGACCGATGTGCACTCCAGCTCACAGTCCACGTGGTGCTGCTTGCTGGTGAACGGGCTGACAGATTCATCAAAAAGGAAAACGTCAAACGCAGGGCGCTCGCACAGGCGAACAGCGACGCTCGGCGTGTGTACGTGTTCTGGGACCGCGTCGGCCCGGCCGTGGATCATCATGCGGTCGGACGCGGAGACGCGCTCGGACTCGTGATAGCCCATGAACTCGGGCACGTTCTGCTGCCCGGCAGGGGACACTCTCGGACCGGCATCATGCAGGAGAACTACAACGTGTACTTTTCGTACCGATTGACGTTCACCACAGAAGAATCAGCGGCAATGCGAGGCTTCATTACCGCCGCGCAACAGCGGGCACAGAGCACCCGCCCCTAACCGGACCGATTCAGCCGAGCACGGTTTTTGTCGCCGCGCCGATGATTTCGCCGATGCGAGCGAGCGTGTCATCAGGCGTCACGAACGGCGGCGCAAGTACGAACGTATCGCTGCGCACACGACTGAATAATCCACGCGCAATCGCTTCGGCGTGAATGCGCGCACCGACCTGCTGTTCCGGCGCAAACGGTGTCTTCGTCGCGCGGTCTTTGACGAAGTCCACGGCGCACATCAGCCCTTTGCCACGAATCTCGCCGACCTGCGGATGATCGCCGAGCTGTGACCGCAGCGAATCGAGGAGCAACGCTCCCTTGCTCGCGGCTTCGGCGACGAGATTCTCTTCGTCGATGATCTGCAGCGTGCGCAACGCGACCGCGCAGCCGGTGGGATGCGCGCTGTAGGTGAAGGCGTGCATCCATGGTCCGGGCGCCTCGTCCAGGGCGCGGGCGATCTCGTCGCTCACACCGACGCCACCGAACGGAAAATAACCCGACGTGATCGCCTTCGC
>DATCXH010000249.1:0-2035 GCA_036565925.1 Vicinamibacterales bacterium | reverse complement strand
TCCCGCGGCTTCGCGCGCTGCGGCATCCCGCGCCGCCTGCTCGCGTGCTGCAGCTGCGTCCTGTCGGGCACGCGCGTCGGCCTCGGCACGTAATTCCGTTGACTGCAATCGCGCTTCTTCGGCAGCCTGGACCGTCGCGCGCGCATGCGAGATGATGTCGCGCTTCGATTCCTTGCGCTTCACCAGCAGTTCGGTCTCGCTGAGCAGCCGCTGTGCGGTCGCAATGTCGTTCGGAACGAACTTCTCGGCTTCGGCGATCCGGGCGATGACGACCGCGTTCCTCGCCTGCTGCACGTCAGGCGGCTCTTTCGAGCTCGGTGCCGGCAGCGCAAATTTCCCACCCGCTGCGTACGCACCGCGCGGCACGATTTCATAGTCCAAGGTCGCGATCGAGGCGCGGCCGCGGGTTTCTTCGCGGACAGCGTTCTCCATCACCACCACTTCGCTCGGCGTTGTCACGGCGTAGTACGGCTCGGCGGTGACGATCAGCGCGAACGTCTGCACATCAGACGTGGCCTCGATTTCGTCTCGACCCTCGTCGAGACGAATCTCGCCGAGGTTCTTCGCTCTCCCCTGAGGTGGAATGGCCCACAACACGAAGGTCAGATACTCCGGGCCGAGCTGGCTGGGCGACGTTAAGCCTCGCACCTTGGCTTTGATCCAGACTGGACCCGACGATTCAGTCTTGATCTCCGCCTCTCCGCGAGTGCGCGGCATCAGCGGCGTCCCCACCAGATCGATCTTGGTGGTGCGACGTGCCTCGTACGTCACCGCCGATGTCCTCCGCGATGACAGTCCCTGAGCGGAGGCGCCAGGATTTTGTTGTGCGTACACGACGGGAACAACAGCGACGATCGCGCCTATCGTCGCAAGCGCAAACACCGAACGATGGGACACCATCATGCTCTCCTTCGAGAAGACCGGTCTGCCTCCGGTGAGGCAACCCCGGTGCCAGTGCGACTCGAAGGAATCTGGAGCAAAGCGACGGCGAGCGGCACACGCTCGCCAGTGACTCGCGATCTACCGTGGGGCCGATGGCTTTACCGTGCCGCCTGCAACAGCACCAGGAACAGGTTGTCCGGGTCGCGCACGATCGCGACTTTCGTCGTCGCGCCGCCGCGGCCTGGGAGATTCACGGTGGTGCCACCAGTCGAGACGACCGCACCGCCATGTTTCTTGAGCATCTCGATCGCGGCATCCACGTCCTTCACCTGCAACTGAATGCGTGTCGAGCCGGGATCCTGGATGTTGCCGCGAACGGTCTTGCGATCGATGCCTTTGAAATCGATCACTTCGAAGACCAGGCCGGTCGTCGGTACTTCGAGCATGGCAACGCGGTATTGCGCGTCTTTCAGCCCGAGCATGTTGTTCACGTCGGGATCCTTCTTGAACTGATCGACGCTGCGCACCTTCATGCCGAGTGCGTCTCGATAGAGCGCCAGCGCCTTATCAACATCGGCCACGATCAGGCGTACGCGAACAGCGATGACGTTCGCCGTTGGGGGCGCCTGCGTCTCGGGCGGTTGGTCGGCCTGGACGATCTCCACGAAATGCCCGTCCGGATCCTTCACGACGACGACGCGGTAGCGCGGCTTGCCAGCGGGCAGACCAATAGGCGCGCCACCCTTCGTCACGACCGGCGCACCGAGGGCCTTCACACGGGCGAACGTCGCGTCGACGTCGCGCACGAAGACGATCAGCATGAACGCGCCGCTGTCCTGCACGCGCCGCTCGAGCGGCGTGCCTCCGGCTTTGGCAATCTCGACGATCTCGACGCCGCTACGCATGGCTGGCGGTCGGCCGATCTGCCAGCGCAGTTGCGCCTCCGGTAATCCGAACATGTCGCGGAGCGCCGGGTTGGCGTCGGCATTGGCCGGCCCACCCTGAACGTCGAGGCCCAGACCGTCGCGATAGAACGCGACGGCTTTGTCCAGGTCGCGAACGATCGGACTGAAGAAATTGCCCGAGCCAACGACGAGGCCCGCAGGCGATGAATCGGGGGGCGCCGCGGCCGGTGTCTGCGCGTGTGCGGCTG
>DATCXH010000727.1:0-4955 GCA_036565925.1 Vicinamibacterales bacterium | reverse complement strand
TATCTCGTCAAGGCCTCGATACTGCTGAGCGATGCGCAGCTCGATCGATTGCGCGCTGGTGTCGAGCTGGACGACGGCCCCACACGACCGGCGGTGGTTAACCGCGTGCGCGACTCGGCCAAGTACACGCACTTCGAGATTACCCTGACCGAAGGGCGCAACCGTCAGGTGCGCCGCATGGTCGAAGCCCTCGGCGCGCGCGTGCTCAAGCTGGTACGTGTGCGGGTCGGCGGCATCGGCATCGGCAAATTGCCGATCGGCAAATGGCGGCTGTTGACGCCATCTGAAGTGGCGTCGCTCCGGCACAGCTGACCTTCACAGGGCACGATTCTCGCTTGCAGCGCCTCTGGGAAACGCAGTCGGGGACCGAGTCAGTTCCGAGAGAAACCCTGTGGACAACATCATCGTCCGTCGAATGTTGGATGTCATCGAACGCGACTACGCCAACGTCGTCACGCTGCGAACGCTCTCGTCAAACGTCGGTCGTCAGCCGGCGTACATCGGTCGGCTGTTTCGCCAGGAAGTGGGCTCGACCGCGCGTGACTACCTGACACAGGTGCGGCTCGAACATGCGGCATCGCTGATTCGCGAGGGCGTCAAGATCGAGGCGGTCGCACTCAGTGTGGGCTATCGCAGCAAGAAGAATTTTTACCAGCAGTTCAGAAGGCACTTCGGCACAACGCCGTTGCTCTTTCGAACCGATTCGGCGGGAACTGAGTCGTCGTCGGCCGAAGCGCCGGCGGCGACGGACGAGGCCGCACCGGCCTCCAGCACCGATGCAACGGCGGCCCCGCGGACCCTGGCCGCAATCATTCGCGCGTCGAATCGCGCCTGGCGACTGGCCATCCGAGCGCAACAGGTCATGGTCGAGCATTTCCACCGGTTCCGCATCGCGATGCTCCTGACCGACGATGAGGGCCGCTACGTCGGCGCGAACCAAACGGCAATGGCCGTCACCGGGTACTCCTCAGTCGAGTTGCGCTCGTTGACGCCATCGGCACTTTTCGTCGAGCCATTGGCGAGTGATGTTCGATGCGTCTGGCAGTTACTGACAGTTCGGCACACGCGACCCGGCCATCTCCCGAACGCCACGCTTCGTACCAAAACCGGCGAGGCGATTGCCGTACATGTGGTCACACTGCGCAACTTCCTGTGGGGACGCCGCGAGTTGGCGCGGATCCTCGATTACGCGACCGTCCCTGGATGACGTGCAGCTCATCGATCGAACCGACCACAGGAGGGTGTGATGGCAAAGGTAATCGGCATCGATTTGGGAACCACGAATTCGGTCGTTTCGGTGATGGAAGGTGGCGACCCGCTCGTGATTCCCAATCAGGAAGGCAGCCGCGTCACGCCGTCAGTGGTGGCGTTCACGAAGGACGGCGAGATTCTCGTCGGCCAGGTGGCCAAACGGCAGGCCGTCACCAATCCTGAGAACACGGTCTTCTCAATCAAGCGCTTCATGGGACGTCGCCACGACGAAGTGCTCGAGGAGATCAAGCTGGTGCCGTACAAAGTCGTGAAGGCCGCCAACGGTGATGCGCGCGTCGAGATCCGGGGCAAGCAGTACTCTCCACCCGAGATTTCCGCGATGATCCTTCGCAAGCTGAAGGAAGCGGCCGAGTCTCATCTGGGTGAGACCGTGACCCAGGCCGTCATCACCGTTCCGGCCTATTTCAACGACAGTCAGCGTCAGGCGACGAAAGATGCCGGGTCAATCGCCGGTCTCGAGGTCCTGCGAATCATCAACGAGCCGACCGCAGCATCCCTCGCCTACGGCCTGGATAAGAAGAGCGACGAACAGATCGCCGTGTACGACCTCGGCGGCGGCACGTTCGACATCTCGATTCTCGAGATGGGTGATGGCGTCTTCGAGGTGAAGGCGACAAACGGCGATACACACCTGGGCGGCGACAACTTCGACCAGCGCATCGTGGACTGGATTGCCGAGGAGTTCAAACGCGAGAACGGAATCGATCTTCGCAACGACCGCATGGCGCTTCAGCGACTGCGCGAGTCAGCAGAGAAGGCCAAGATCGAATTGAGCTCGACGCTGCAAACCGACATCAATCTTCCGTTCATCACCGCCGACGCGACCGGGCCCAAGCACCTGGTGATGACGTTGACGCGCGCCAAGCTCGAGTCGCTGGTTGCTGAACTCGTCGAACGCACGGTCGGTCCATGCCAAAACGCCATGAAAGACGCCGGCGTGACCGCGAAGGACATCGACGAGGTTGTGTTGGTCGGTGGCCAGACGCGCATGCCGAAGGCGCAAGAGCAGGTGACGCAACTGTTCGGGAAGGAACCGCACAAGGGCGTGAACCCGGACGAGGTCGTTGCAGTGGGCGCCGCTATTCAGGGAGCGGTGCTGACCGGCGACGTCAAGGGCGTCGTCCTGCTCGACGTCACTCCGTTGTCGCTCGGCGTCGAGACGCTGGGTGGAGCAGCGACGCCGCTCGTCACGCGCAACACCACTATTCCGGCGCGCAAAAGCGAGATCTTCAGCACCGCCGCCGACAATCAAGACTCAGTCGAGATCCACGTTGTGCAGGGCGAGCGACCACTGGCGCGCGACAACCGCACGCTTGGCCGCTTCCATCTGACCGGCATCGCACCAGCGCCGCGAGGGATGCCGCAAATCGAGGTGTCCTTCGACATCGACGCCAACGGCATCCTCACGGTCTCCGCGAAAGATCAGGCGACGGGGAAGCAGCAGCAGATCGTCATCACCGCGTCCTCAGGCCTGTCGAAAAATGAAGTGGACCGCATGGTGAAAGAAGCCGAGTCGCACGCGGCCGACGATGCGCGGCGTCGGGAAGAGATTGAGCTGCGCAATCAGGTCGATACCGTCGTCTATCAGACGGAGCGTGAACTCAAGGAACGTGGCGCGCAGTTGAGCGACGAGGAGCGGCGCACGATTCAGCAACGGATCGACGAGGCACGCGAGGCCCTGAGGGGTGACGATCAGAGTCGTCTGACGCGTGCGCGCGATGGATTGACGCAGGCTGCCGAGACCTTGGCTCAGGCTGCGTCGCGACAAGCGACTGGCGGCGGCCCGTCATCGCAGCAACAGGGTTCGTCAACGCCACCCGGCGTTGTCGACGCCGAACTCGTCGACGAAGGGCCACGGACCAAGGACTAAGGACCAGGAACGGACCAAGGCCCACGGACCAAGGCCCACGGACCAAGCCCCACGAACCAAGTACTAAGGACCTCTAGATGTCGAGCGGCGCCGTGCTATCGCCGATCTTGTCGACGCGCGCACCCATCTTGAGCAGCATCGCGAGCAGCAGGTTCGACATCGGCGTGTGCGGCGCGTGCCGCAGATGACGATCGCCTTTCAGCTGTCCTGAGCCGCCACCGGCGAGCACGACGGGCAGCGGATCGAAGTTGTGCTCGTTGCCGTCGCTCAGGCTGCTGCCGTAGAGGATCATCGAGTGATCGAGCAGGTTGCCGTCGCCGTCGGGCGTCGCCTTCAACTTCTCGAGGAAGTAGCCCAGCATCTTGATGTGATACCGGTTGATCACCGCGAACTGGTCCATGTTCTTGCGTTCGTTCGAGTGATGCGAGGCGTTGTGGAAGCCGTCGCGAACACCGGTCACCGGATAGACGGCGTTGCTGTTCTCGCGAGCGAGCATGAGTGTCGAGATGCGAGTGATCTCTGACTTATAGGCCAGCACCTGCAGGTCGAACATCAATTTGAGGTGCGATTCGAAGTCGGCCGGGATGCCGACTGGCGCATCCGGCAGATCCAGGTCGCGCGAGAGCGTGGCGTCGACCTGCTTCACGCGGCGTTCGATCTCGCGCACCTCGTCGAGGTACTCACGCAGCCGGCGGCGATCGCCGGCGGGCAAGTCTTTCTCCAGCGTCGGCACCTGATCGCGAATCGAGTCGAGCAGACTGCGCGCCTGGTTACGCCGCTCCTGGCGTTGCGCGTCGGTGCTCCCGTCGCCAAACAGCCGCTCGAAGACGATCTGCGGGTTGTTCTCCATCGGCAGCGGCAGCGTCGCTGACTTCCATGACAGCGTGTTGCGATAGGCGCAGGTGAAACCGGCATCGCCGCAGGTGAGGTTGAGCGGCTCCATGGACATCTCAATCGACGGGAGAGGTGTGTCCTGACCCACATGCTGCGCCGCGATCTGATCGACTGTCGCGCCGACATACGCTTCGTTCTTCTTCACCGGATGCGCGCCGCTGAGGAAGACGGCCGCAGCGCGCACGTGATTCTCGGCGCCGCCGGTGTCTTCGCCGCTCCACGGTGCGACCGGCTGATGCGCGAGATCGCTGATCACGTTTACGCGATCGCGGAATGCCTCGAGCGGCTGCAGAATCTCGGAGAACTGAAACCCTTTTCCCGTCTGCGCCGGCGTCCACTTATCCATCGTCGCGCCGTGCGGGATGTAGATGCAGCCCATGCGCGTCTTCGGGGCGGCGGCCGATTGCGCCAGCGCCGTGGCGGCAGGCACCATCGAGTCGAGCAGCGGCAACGCGAGCGTCACGCCTGCGCCACGGAGGAAGGTTCGCCGGGAGAGATGCTTCTTGGAGATAAACATCACTGATCCTCTGCGCGCTTCATCGTGAACGGGACGCTCTTCACGATACCGCTGATGAGCGACGAGAAGCGGTAGTCCTGACGAGCCGCGTCGCGAACAATAGTACGTACCGCGGGCATGTCGAAATAGTCGACCCGCCGACCCAGCGCGTAGGTTAGCAGCTTTTCGGTGGCGGTCGAGGCGACCGCGTCACGGCGGCTGAGCAGCGCTTTGCGCAGGCTGGCCGGGCCGTCGAGCATCGTTCCGTCGGCCAATCTTCCCGTTGCGTTCACCGGACGGCCACCATCCTCGTCGCGATACTCGCCGATGAGATCGAAGTTCTCCAGCGAGAAGCCGACTGGATCCATCACCGCGTGACACGCCGCACAGGTCGGGCTGGCGCGATGTTGCTCGAGCCGCTGG
>DATCXH010000142.1:0-2187 GCA_036565925.1 Vicinamibacterales bacterium | reverse complement strand
GCCGGGAAGTTGAACGGCGTGATCGCCGCGGTGACGCCGAGCGGCTGACGAATCATGATCTCGTCGATGCCGCTGGCAACGTCCTCGAGGTTGTAGCCCTGCATCAAGGTCGGAATGCCGCATGCGACCTCGACGTTCTCGATTCCACGCTGCAGCTCGGCCCGCGCTTCCGCCAGGGTCTTGCCGTTCTCCATGGTCGTGACCCGCGCGATTTCCTCGGCGTGGTCGTGGAGCAGCTGCTTGAAGTGAAACAGATACTGGATACGCTCCTGCGCCGGCGTACGGCGCCAGGCGGGAAACGCCGCCGCAGCGGACGCGATGGCGGCCGCGACCTCGTCCTGTTCGGCGAGCGCGAGCGTTGCCAGCGATTCCGACGTCGCGGGGTTCAGAATTTCGGCCGGCGCGCTCGCCGCGCCGCGCCGCCATTCGCCGCCGATGTAGTGTGCCGCGAGATTGAAGCCGCTTTCGATCATGACCTTTGACTCTCTTTCCAATGCACCATGGGAAGCCCGGCAACCGGCGCCCTGAAGTACGGGATCCTGCTGCCACGGAGCGACCCGACGTAGACCGTCTGCAGATCGCAACCGCCGAACGTCACGCTCGCCATCCATGGCGCGACGCCCTGGCCGGTCGCGAACAGCACGTCTTCCGTCACGCGATTGTTGAAGAAGCACCGCTCGAGGGCATCGACCTTCGCGGGATCGCCCTCGTCGAGGAGCACGTGCATCTCGCCTTTCGGCGTCAGGACGAAGAGCTTGTCGGAGTAGACCAGCGTGCCCCAGAGATTGCCGGCCGTGTCGAAGGCGATGCCATCGGGCCACGCGCCCTTGCCAAGCCTGGTCGGTCCGAAGATCTCGCGCTCGGCGACGTTGCCCGCCGCGTCGATCCTCAGCCTCGTGATGCAGCCGCCCGTGGTCTCGACCACGTAGAGCCACTCTTCCTTTGCGTCGAAGCGGACTTCGTTGGTGAAACGGAATCCGTCGGCGACGATCCGGAACGCGCCGTCCTCGTACCTCGCCAGGTAGCCGTCGGCGAGATCGACGCGGAGCGCGTGCATCCAGTTCTTCACCCGCGTCGAAACCGTGACCCAGATGCGATCCTTCGAATCGCGCAGGACAAAGTTGACCTTGCCCACTGGCTGACCGTCGATCGTGCTCGCGATCACGCGCGACTCACCTTCGCGGGTCATGATCTCGAGGCAGTCGGTGCCAAAATTCGAGATCAGGAAATCGCCGTTGCGATTGAACGCGAGGCCGTTCGGCAACGTCCCTTCGAAGTACCTCCTCGCTTCGCTATCGGCGCGCTCGAAGTGACCCGATCGGCGCTGGGTCACGATCTGTTGCTTCCCGTCTGGGGTGATCTTCACTACACCGCCGCGCGCGTCTGCCGACCACAGCGTCCCGTCATGCTCGGCCAGGATGCACTCCGGCCGCTGCAGGTCTTGCCCGATGTATTTGAGGGTGCTTTTGTCTATTCCAAAGTCGAGAATCGGATTGGAATCCACAGATCGGCTCTCCGAAGCGACACCCGCAACAGGGCGGGCGCCTCGTCCGCTCGGTCAGTCAAGAGCAACAATCGATAATCGCGTGCTCGACTTTATCACGGGCAACCCCCTTCCGGACCGGCCATTAGAGCAATTGATATGGCTATTCCCTCCGCGATTCGGTAGGCACGGATCGTTGGCTTTTCGGCGTCTTCCAACGAAACGATCACGTGCACGAAGTCGCGGTACGACGCTTCAGCGACGTCGGAGGGCGATGGCGCATCGCCCCCTCGCGGATGCGAATGGTAGACGCCGAGGATCGAGCGCGGACCTCCCCGCAACCGCCTGTTCAACTCGATGTGCGACGCGGGATCGATTTGAAATCGGGATGGATTCGGATCGACGTTCGCGGTCGGCACGCACTCGTCGATGCGCAACCCACGGCCGACGAGGAAGCCGCAGCATTCACGCGGTGCCGCCGCCCGCGCGTGCCGCACGAGACTCACGGCGATTCCGTCTGCGAGCTCGATCGTCTCCGCGTGATCCTGACTCACGACTGCAGCTCGGACCGATCCCTGAATTGCTCGAGCGCATCAGGGTTGGCGAGCGCCTCGCGATTCTTGACGTCGATGCCGTGGACCACGTTGCGCACCGCGAGCTCCACGATCTTTCCGCTCCGCGTCCGCGGGATTTCACCGACCTGG
>DATCXH010000154.1:0-2934 GCA_036565925.1 Vicinamibacterales bacterium | reverse complement strand
GAATGCCGAGCGGGCGTCGTACGGGATCTCGGACTACCTGTTCGCGATCACGCAGCTTGCACAGACGACGCTGCGCAGTGAGATCGGCAAGATCGACCTCGACAAGACGTTCGAGGAGCGCACCAACATCAACATGTCCGTGGTCGCCGAGCTGGACAAGGCCTCCGAGCCGTGGGGCGTGAAAGTGCTGCGCTACGAGATCAAGAACATCACGCCGCCGCATGACATTCTCGCCGCGATGGAAAAACAGATGCGCGCCGAGCGCGAGAAACGCGCGGTGATTCTCACATCCGAAGGCGCCCGCGACGCGTTGATCAACAACGCAGAAGGCGCCAAGCAGGAGACGATCAAGAACTCGGAAGCACGCCGGCAGCAGCAGATCAACGAGGCCGAGGGCCAGGCGCAGGCGATTCTGGCGGTCGCAACGGCGACCGCGGAGGGCATCCGCCGCGTCGCGAATGCGATGCAGGATCCCGGTGGCGCGCAAGCCGTCCAGCTCCGCGTGGCCGAGCAGTACATCACGCAGTTCGGCCAGCTCGCCAAGGAGAGCAACACGCTGGTGATTCCGGCCAATGCGGCAGACATCGCCTCGATGGTCGGCGTCGCCATGCGCGTGATGAACACCACGAACGCGCCCGTCCCGCCACCGCGAAACTAGCAAGGAATCAGGAATCAGGGTTGGGCTGATTCCTGCTATTTGCTTTACACCTACATCTGTAGTAGATATAACCACTCAATTAGGAGATGCTGTGCGACTGCCGAAGTTGAGCAAGCTCGAACACCAGATCATGGATGCGTTGTGGAGCCGCGGCGCTGCCTCGGTCCGCGAGATTCTCGAAGCCTTCCCCGAGAAAGGGCGTCCCGCCTACACCACTATCCAGACGATGGTGTATCGCCTCGAGGAGAAGGGCGCGATCCGCCGCACCAGGAAGATCGGCAACGCCCACATTTTCGAGGCGGTCATCTCGCGCGCCTGCGCGCAGCGCCGCCTCATCGACGAACTACTTGCCTTCTTCGGCGGCAGCAGCCAGCCCGTCGTCGCGCATCTGATCGAGTCCGGCAATCTGACGCTCGACGACGTCAAAGAGGCGGAGCAGTTGCTGTTGAAGTTGAAAAATGGAAGAAGTGGAAAAGTAAGTTCCAAGTAGGCAGGTCCGTCCGGACCGGCCGTAGGTAGGACGTCATGCTCGAAATGATCTGGAATCATCTGTGGCAATCGACGCTCTTTGCGGGTGCTGTCGCGATCCTCGCGCTCGCGTTCCGCAACAACCGCGCACACGTGCGTTGCTGGCTGTGGCTGGCTGCGTCAGTCAAATTCCTGATCCCATTCGGCGCGCTGTTGTGGATCGGATCGGGGATAGAACTCGTCCCCATCGAGCGTTCGGGGCAGGAGATCATCGGCGTGCTCGACAACGCGGCCGAGCCGTTTACACAGCCGCCGGCCGTCCGCGTGGATCTGCGCGGACGTCCCGTGCCTCCGCCGCCGCCGACTCCGCTGGCGACGATTGCCGAGCGCAGCTTCACGATCCTGTGGCCGGCCGGCGCGATTGCTGTGGTGCTGATGTGGACTGTGCGGTGGAGACGCGTGGCCACGTCGGTGCGAGCGGCCACGGAGATTACCGACAGTCCGGTGCTGCATGCGCTGCGACGCCTCGAAGGCGACACTCTGAGAATACGGCTCGTCAAATCACTGCAGGCCACCGAGCCAGGTGTCTTCGGGATCGTCTCGCCGGTGTTGATGTGGCCGGACGGGATCGCCGAACGCCTGAGCCCCGCGCACATTGACGCGATCCTCGCGCACGAAGTCGCCCATGTCCGTCGTCGCGACAATCTCGCTGCGATGATCCACATGGCGGTCGAAGCGCTGTTCTGGTTCCATCCGCTCGTGTGGTGGATCGGCGCACGGCTCGTGGATGAGCGCGAGCGCGCCTGCGATGAGGACGTCGTCGCTCGCGGCGCCGAACCCGACGTCTACGCCGAGAGCATCCTCAAGACCTGCCAGTTCTACGTCGAGTCGCCGCTCGTCTGCGTCGCGGGTGTCACCGGGTCCGATCTCAAACGGCGCGTGGAGCACATCATGAAGCCTGATCGGCAGACGGCGCTCACCGCGCTGAAGCGAGTCGTGTTGTACGCCGCGATGGTTGCTGCGATTGCGATACCGGTGGGCATCGGCATCGTCACGTCACCACGTCTCGCCGCGCAGATCACGGCACCGGGGGCAGACGCGCCGACATTTGAGGTGGCGTCGCTGAAGCTCACCGAGCCAGGCACACCGACAATGGGCCGCGGTGTGCCTGGTCGTTTCACGTCGCAGAACATGACGGTTCGTCGCATGATTCGTCAGGCGTACGACATCCACGACACGCAGATCATCGGCGGTCCCGATTGGACCAACTCGCAGGGCTACACGATCGATGCGACGACCGGCGGGAAACCGCCAGACCAGATGCGCTTCATGATGCAGACGCTGCTGCGCGATCGATTCAAATTGTCGTTCCACTCTGAGAAGCGCGACCTGGCGATCTACGCGCTCGTCGTGCAGCGCAGCGACGGTCGTCTCGGCCCCGGACTGAAACGAATCCCTGATGACGAGTGCCCGGCGCCGGGAAGTCCGCGGCGTGGCGGACCACCACCGGCCGCGCCGTCAGGGCCGCCACCGTCGCCCTTCGATCCGAACATTCAAGTTCCGTGTGGATCGATCATCTTTGGCCCGGGCCGTCTGGTGTCGCACGGTGTGCCGATCGACATGCTGTCGCGGTCGTTGGCCAACCTGCCGGCGATCACAGCGTTCAATCGACCGGTGACCAATCTCACCAAGCTAGAGGGGGTCTACGATTTCGACTTCCGATGGAACAACGAATTGGGCCGCGGCGCCCCACCGCCACCAGGCTCGCCGGCCGCAGCGCCGAACGCCGGCACTCCCGGTGACGAACC
>DATCXH010000724.1:0-9356 GCA_036565925.1 Vicinamibacterales bacterium | reverse complement strand
GCGTGATGGGCGGCGAGCAGGCCGCCACCGTGCTCACGACGGTCGGCGACGCCGACCCCGACGAGATCCGCGCGACCTACGAGCGAGAGGGATCGCCGTACTACTCGACCGCACGCCTCTGGGACGATGGGATTCTCGATCCGGCGCAGACCCGCACGGCGCTGGCGCTGGCCATTTCAGCCGCCTATAACGCACCGATCCCGCCGCCGAAGTTTGGCGTGTTCCGGATGTGATGTTCTCGAGGATTCTCATAGCGAACCGCGGCGAGATTGCCGTCCGCGTGATCCGCGCATGCCGAGAGATGGGCATCGAGTCCGTCGCCGTCTATTCAGACGCAGACGCGCACGCGCTGCACACGACGCTCGCCGATCATCGCGTGCGGATCGGGCCTGCGGCGGCAGCGGAGAGTTATCTGTCGGTCGAGGCGATCGTCAGGGCCGCGCGATCGATCGGTGCGCAGGCGATACACCCAGGCTACGGCTTTCTTTCAGAAAATCCCGACCTGCCCCTGGCGTGCACGGAGGCCGGCATCACGTTCGTCGGTCCGTCCGCTGATGCCATCAACAGCATGGGATCGAAGATCGCAGCGCGTCGTCTGGCGCAAGCTGCCGGCGTGCCGGTCGTTCCAGGCGAGACGCCGGCCGATCAAACAGATGCGGCCATCGCCGCTGCGGTGAAGCGCATCGGTTTTCCTGTGCTGCTGAAGCCATCGGAAGGTGGTGGCGGTATCGGAATGAAGACCGTGCGCGACGAAGCGTCGCTCGCGAGCGCGATTGCGCAAGCGCGCCGAGAGGCCACGGCCGCGTTTGGCGACGGCACTCTGTACGCGGAACGCCTCGTCCACAGCCCACGCCATGTCGAGTTCCAAATCCTCGCCGACCATCACGGCAACATCGCCCACCTCTTCGAGCGCGAGTGCTCGATTCAGCGCCGCCATCAGAAAGTCATCGAGGAGACACCGTCCACCGCGCTCACGCCAGCGCTGCGACAGCGGATGGGCGACGCAGCGGTCGCGGTCGCGCGCGCGGCTGGCTATCGCAATGCGGGGACGGTGGAGTTCCTGCTCGATGGCAGCGGAGACTCGGCGCGTTTCTACTTCCTCGAGATGAACACCCGCCTGCAGGTTGAACATCCTGTGACCGAGCAGGTGACCGGCGTCGATCTCGTCCGCGCGCAGATCCTGGTGGCCTCGGGCGCGGAGTTGCCGTGGCGACAGGACGCGCTCAGTCAGCGCGGCCACGCGATCGAAGCGCGCGTGTACGCGGAGGATCCGGCACGGAACTATCTGCCGCAAGCGGGGACGCTGCTGCTCTATCGCGAGCCGTCGATGCCGGGCATTCGCGTCGATGCCGGCGTGATCGAAGGATCCGAGGTCAGCGTGCACTACGATCCATTGCTGGCCAAGCTGATCGCCTGGGGCGAGACACGCGACGTCGCACGACGCCGGGCGCTTGCGGCGCTGCGCAGCTATCCGATTCTCGGTATTCGCACGAATGTCGCGCTGCTCGTCGAACTGCTCGAGCACCCGCGTTTCATCGCCGGCTCGATCGATACCGGATTCCTCGACAAAGAAGGCGACGCGATTCGCGAGCGTCTCAGCCTCGAAACACCTTCAAGTGCCGAGGCCGTTGCCGCAGCCGCTCGTAAGGCTGGGCCTCCTAGACCGGCGGGTGCGACCGATCGTAGCGCCGAACCTTCAGGATGGACCGGAACTACCGATCCCTGGACCTCATTGCGTGACGCGCGTGTCTAACGTCAGGCCACTTGGGAACGGGCGCTATCTCGTCGAGCACGAATCGAGGACTCAACTCGCGTACGCGATCGCATCAGGTCGCGAGACCTGGGTATTTCTCGACGGCCACGCGTACCTCCTCAGGGCCGATGGTGCGGCGCGGACCGGCGCGTCAGTCACCAGTGACGCGGACGCGTTGTCTGCCCCGATGCCGGCGACCGTCGTACGCATCGAGGTAAGCCCGGAACAAGCGGTTACCAGGGACACCCTGCTCGTGATGCTCGAGGCGATGAAGATGGAGCTGCCGATCAGGGCCCCCCGCGACGGACGTGTGACGGCCATTCACTGTCGCGTCGGTGAAATCGTCCAACCAGGCGTACCCTTGTTGGAGATCTCGTAGAGGCGGGTCTTCTCGGTGATCGCGTAGAGGCGGGTCTTTAGACCCGCCTGAGTACAACATGGACACGGACACTGCCAGACTGCTGACCGAGTTTATCGAGAAGGTGGGACTGCTGCGCCGCGACATGCAGCAGAAGAAGGAACTCGAGAAATACGAGGCGCGGTTTCAGCGCATCGAGCACAAGCTCAATGCGCTCGCGGAGCGTGTCGCAGGTGATGATCCGGAACTGGCGAAGGCATTGCGGACGGCGTGGCAACTGCCGGCCCGCAGCCTCGCCTTCCGCAACGCGGAACATCAAAAGAAAGATGGTGGTTAGTCTTTAGGCCCCTGCGTCTGATTCGACAGGTACCGCTCGTAGCCCATCTCCTTGATCTGATGCAGTTGGGCCTCGAGCCAGTCGACGTGCTCTTCCTCGTCTTTCAGCAGCTTTGAAAACAGCTCGCGCGATTGATCGTCGCCCTGCTCGCGCGAGATCTGGACCGCCTTGTTGTACATCGCGACGGCGTTGATCTCGAGTTTCAAATCGGCCTCGAGCTGCGACTTCACGTTCTGGCCGACACTGAGCTCCATCGGATCCATCGTCGGTGTGGCGTCGAGGAACAGAATGCGCTCAATCAGCTCTTCGGCATGCTTCATCTCGTCGATCGACTGCTTCTTGATGAAGTCGCCGAGCGCGTGATAACCCCAGTTGTGGCACATCTCAGCGTGCAGGAAATACTGGTTGATGGCTGTCAGCTCCTCGCGCAGAGCGAGATTCAGTTGATCAATGACCTGAGCATTCCCACGCATTCCGCCGCCCTCCTTGGCTGCTGCTGCATCCGCAAATTGTTGATGTGCGCCACGCCATCGTATGCCGGATAGTGCAGGCCGCTCAAACGCAAAGTAGAACGCATAGGGCCTGCCCTGACCGTGTCGAGGGCGTCCGGCTGTGTTACAGTACTATGTCGGTGCCGGCAAAACCGCTCGACATCACTCTCGAGATCGCTCCGAAGGCGCGGTTCGACGTCGTCGATCTGCGCTCTCAATTCGCAGCCGAACACGAAGCCCTCGGCGACTACCAGAACTGTCTGTACTGGTCGTTCCACACAACGGCCGGATTTCTCGATCGCAGTCTGGCGGCGCGACTGAAAGAGCAGCACATCCCAACCTACGTCGAGGCTGTCCGGATGTTCTTCCCGGAAGGCGCTGGCTACGAGCACGATCGGCTCGAGCGCCGCGGCGACCTCGATTCGGCGCAGCGCGCTGTCGAGCCACGTAACGCCGACTCGCATCTGGCCTTCATGGCTGGCGGGTTGCGCACCTGCGTGATGCACCCGAACCGGCCGAACGAGCCGGTCTACTTCGTCGATCTCGATGGCGTGAACGAGGGCCGTCCGCGCCGCCGGCTGGCACGCCTGATCGCGTTTACGCGCGAGCGAGTGGTCCGCTCGACGCGCATCGAGGTGCCCGTCTCGGAGCATCCGATCGATTCGATCAATCTCAAGGATCCGCGGCTCGGCATTTATTCGCAGCTCGCCACGTTCGTCAAAGAGGCTGGCGTCGAGAAAGGCCGTTTGCGTGTGACGCTCGATCCGACTGAACGCGGCTCGGCGTTGACGGTCAACGAGTACGAGACACTGCTCATGCGCTACGACCTCGCTGAGGTCCTCCGCAATCCATTGCGCTTCGTCGCCGAGAAGTCACGGCACGCATTGGCCGACCCGCTCGCAGTGCCGAACAAAGCCCTGGGTTACGCCAAGTACGACATGGTGCGCGTGCTCAACAAAGGTCTCGATGCGCTCGGCCTGCGCGGATCGTTCATCGAGAAGGCGATGGCTCGCACGCTGGCCGTCCCCGCCTCACGCTTCTTCCGCATGCAGCGGACGGTGAGCCTCCTCGTGTCGGCCGGCGAGGATGGTGAGCCGAACATTGTCGAGGGCACGTATCAGAGCCCCATTCTGGTGCAGTGGCAGAACGCGCCGCGCCAGTCGCGCGTGCTCGACGTCGCCATCACTGAAATTCGATAGATGTAGTGTCCGGCTTCAGCCGGACCTTCAGATGTCGTGTCCGGCTTCAGCTGGACTTCAACGCGGCAACCGCTCCGGCATTTCTGCGACGGCGTACGAGATCGCCGCGATCGCGGCAGCCGCCTTCGACACTTCTTCCGGTCCAATTCGCTCGACAGTATCCGCCGCGCTGTGGTGAATCACGAAGTAGCGCGCCGGATCGCCCAGATACGCCATCGTCGGCACGTTGCCCGCCTGGGCGATCGGACCGATGTCGGCCCCTCCGCCACCCGCGGTGATCTCAGGAAAATCGAGCGGCGCTAACAGACTGCCGATCTGCAGCATCATCGCGCGTGCGGCGGCGGTTCCTGAGAAACCCAATGCCGCGGGTGCGAAGACGCCAGAGTCGGACTCGAGAGCGAACACGTGATCGGCCGCCGTCGCCGCATGCTTCTCCGCATACGCCTGCGCACCACGCAGGCCGTTTTCTTCATTCACGAACAGCACGACGCGCACGGTGCGCCGCGGCCTGATGCCCAGCTTCTTCATCAGTCTCGCAGCTTCCCACGTGATGATGCAGCCAACCCCGTCATCTGAGGCACCAGCACCCACGTCCCATGAATCGAGATGACCGGCGAGCAGGACGATCTCCTGCGGTTTCTCGCGACCGCGAATCTCTCCGATGACGTTGGCCGATTCGGCGTCGGGCTCATTACGCGATTCGAGCGTGAGATGCATGCGAACCGGGCGCCCTCGCGCGGCCAGGCGCGCAATGCGATTGGCATCTTCGATCGACACAGCAGCCGCCGGGATTTGCGGCTGGCCCGACGCATAGGTCACGCTGCCGGTGTGCGTCGTGCGCAGACCGAGCGGACCGACCGATCGCACCAGCACGGCAGCGGCTCCGTATTGGGCCGCACTGCGAGCGCCGCTGTTCCGGTAGGTGACGGTCTCTGAATAGCCGTTGTATGGCACGTTGAACAGCACGATGCGGTTCTTCGCGTCGGCGCCCTTCGCGCGCAGGTCGTCGAAGCTCGTGACCACGAGCACTTCGGCTTCAAGTCCGCCGGGCGGTGTCGGCGCGGTTCCGCCGAGACCGAGAATCGGGATCGATTGCCGGGGGGGATCGACGATCTCGGCCGCTTCCCTGCCGCGTACCCAATGCGGCACCATCACTCGCTCGAGACGCACGTTCTCGAGGCCGTCGGCCTTCATCGTCCGCGCTGCCCAGTCCACAGCGCGCGTCAGGTTCTCCGAACCGCTCAGCCGAGAGCCGAAGGTATCGGTCAACTCCGCGAGGCGCTGCCAGGCGAAATCATCGGCGGTCGCGGCCTTGATCAAGCGCGACGCCTCGTCGCGCAGCGGCGTCAACCACGAGTGTGACGGGGCCGGACTTTGAGCGGAGACAGTGGTGAGGATCGCGCCCGCGACAAGGGCGAGCAGACCGGTCAAAGAGGGACGCATGCGGACGGTTAGATTATGCCAAGGTTCCAAAGGTTCCGTCGTGCCGTAGGTTCAGCCCTCAACCTATTGAACCGTTCCGAAATAGTCAGGCAGCCCCGGCTTGGTGTCGCGAAGGATCTCCACGATCGCGCGGCGATCGGCCAGCGAGAGCACCTTGTACCGCGGCTGCTTCTCACGCCCTGACAACACCTCCCACATCCTGCTATACACCGCGTCGCGGGCGAGGGCCGGCATCGCGTCGAATGCCGGCGTGTAGATCATGTAGCTGCACGGGTACTGAAACAGTCGACGTCGCAGATCGAAGTCGCGGAACGACCGTCCCTGCTTATCGCGAGGTCCCGCCTTCGGGAATCGTTCGGTGAATCCCGAGCCGCCCTTGACCGGTCCGACGAGCGGGGCTTCGTCGACGAACAGCAGGTAGTCCACCAGGTCTCGCGCCGCCTCGTTCACGCGCGCCGATGCATCGGTGCTCGGCTTCGCGGCAAGCAGACGCGCCTCCCACCCGGTGCGCGTGATCAGATTGGTCATCTGCGTCTGATGCGCGAGCACCAACTGCGCGACGACATCGCTATACGGCGTCGGATAGCCCTTGAGATCAAACAGCCCGTCGACTGACTTGAGCACTGCTTTTGGATTCGCGATCTTGAGCTTGCCCTTGTCGCCAGGCATGACCGCGACGTTGCCCATGTGCTTCGCGCCGCCGTGATCGCCGGTGACGAACCATCCGCCCCATCGCTGCTCGAGCGGACTGCCGTGAATCGTCGTGAAGCCGTTGGCGTACGAGATCTCGTCGGGAATCGGATACATGCTCTGGACGGTCAGACCGGGCACACCGAGCGTCTCCCACGAGAGGTGACAGGCGAGACAATCGTTGTTCCGTACAAAGCGCGGCGACGAGGATTCCTTCTGTTCCAGCTCGTAGAAGATGACGCCCTGCGCGGGATCCTGCGCCGCCACTTCGAGAATCCGCCCGCCACGAACCCACCCAACCGCGACCGTATCCGCGAAATAGATGGCGCGTGGATTCAGGACGTTGATGAGCGGTGCCTGGAAACTGCTCTGCGAGAACACCAGGGCCTGCGATTCCACCGGCAGGTTGAACGCCTCCAGCACTGATTTCAGATATCCGTTCGTCGGGTCGAAGGTCAGCGAAACAGACCCTGCCTGCAGCTTCTCATTAAAGGCGGCGACGGGATCAGTTGGCGGGGTGCTCGAATAGCGAATCGCCGGCTCATCGCGAGAAGCCACAAAGACATCGCGTCGCTGCGCGCTGACGACGATGCCCGCGACCAGGATGACCGTGCCGGCGACAAATAAACGGCAAAAGAGGCTCACCCCTTGAAGGGTAGCACTATGATGAGGAGCGATGAATCCAGTCAGTGTTTCGAGCGCCGACGGCGTTGCGATCATCCGCATCGACAACCCTCCAGTAAACGCACTTACCGAAGCCGTGATCGACGGGCTGAGCACTGCCATAGACGCGGTGGCTCGGGACGCGGGCGTACGGGCCGTGGTTGTTCTCGGTGCTGGCCGGACGTTTCCCGCGGGCGCCGACATCAAAGGTCTCGAGAACATCGCCTGGGGTGGGGATTCCGGCGCACCCGACCTGCATGCGCTCCTGCAACGGATCGAGGATCTTCCCAAGCCGGTCGTGATGGCGATGCACGGCACCGCATTGGGCGGTGGCCTCGAGATCGCGATGGCTGGACACTATCGCGTCGCGCTCCCCGAGAGTCAGATGGGGCTCCCCGAAGCCAACCTGGGGATCGTGCCGGGCGCGGAAGGCACACAACGGTTGCCCCGACTCGTTGGTCTCGAGAAGGCCATCGAGATGTGCGTGTCGGGCAAGCCGATCAAGGCGAAGGACGCGCTCGCAGCGGGCCTGATCGATCGAATCATCGAAGGCGACCTCGCGACAGGGGCGATCGCGTTTGCCCGTGAGGTGGCGCTGTACGACGCGCATCCCAAGACGCGCGAGCGCCGTGACAAGCTGCCGCCACGCGAAGCGGTCCCGGCAATGATCTCCGCCGGCAAGGAGATGGCGCGCAAGACTCGACGTCACATGGAAGCGCCGATCAGAGTGATCGACGCGCTCGAGGCGGCTGTGACATTGCCTTTCGCCGAAGGCTGCATTCGCGAGCGTCAGATCTCCCTCGAGTGCATGCGGTCCGAGCAGGCCAAAGCCCTCATCCACGTGTTCTTCGCCGAGCGCGGCATCTCTCGCGTGCCTGGCGTCACCAAAGACACGCCCGCCGCAACGGTCTCCAGCATCGGGATCGTCGGCGCCGGCACGATGGGTGGCGGCATTACGATGGCGTGTGTGAATGCCGGCATTCAGGTGCGGCTCGTCGATGCCACGCAGCAGGGGCTCGACAACGGTATCGCCACCATTCGCAAGAACTACGACGTCTCGGTGAAGCGTGGACGTTTCACGACCGAGCAAGTCGAACAGCGGATGTCGTCGATTCGCCCTCAATTGGGATACGACGGCTTCGGCGATGTTGACGTGATAATCGAGGCGGTCTTCGAGAATCTCGCGCTCAAGAAGGACATTGTCGCGACGTTGGATCGCGTCGCGAAGCCGGGCGCCATCATCGCGACCAATACCTCTACGCTCGACATCGACGCGATCGCCGCGGCAACGTCGCGGCCCGAGAAGGTCGTCGGCCTGCACTTCTTCAGCCCCGCGAACGTGATGCGCCTGGTCGAGATCGTGCGCGGTAAGAAGACGTCGCCAGAGACGCTCGCCACGGCGATGGCACTGGCGAAGCGCCTCGGCAAAGTCGGTGTTGTTGTGGGCAACTGCGAAGGGTTCGTCGGCAATCGCATGATGTTCCCCTACATGTACGAATGCCAGTTCCTCGTCGAAGACGGAGCGACGCCCGAGCAGGTCGATCGCGCGCTCACCGACTTCGGCATGGCGATGGGCATGTTTGCTGTGGACGACATGGCCGGGCTCGACGTCGCGTGGCGCGTCCGTCAGGAACTGCACCAGTTCAGCAAGCCAGGGGACCGCAAGCCGCTCGTCGCAGACACGCTGTGCGAGATGGGGCGCTTCGGACAGAAGACCGGCAAAGGCTGGTACGTCTACGGCGACGACCGAAAGCCGACGCCGGATCCCGAGGTGGTTGCGCTGATCGAACGGGCGGCGAGTGCAGCGGGTATTCGCCGGCGGCCCATCAGCAACGAAGAAATCATCGAGCGGACGATCTTCGCGCTCATCAACGAAGGTGCCCGTGTCCTCGAAGAGGGTTACGCCAGCCGCGCTGCCGACATCGACGTGGTTTACACGAGCGGCTACGGCTTCCCCGCCTGGCGAGGCGGCGCGATGTTCTACGCCGATCGCGTCGGATTGGCGAAGGTCTACGAGCGTGTGTCGGCATTCCATCGCGAGCTCGGACAGCGATGGAAGCCCGCGCCGTTGCTCGAGCGTCTGGCGCGCGAGGGCTCGACGTTCAAGGCATTCGACAAGAGCCGCGCCTCAGATTTGGCTGGCACGACTGCGTGAGATGACCGCAACGCGTCACGTGCGAGCGGTTCGGATTGCACCGGCCAACGCCATCGTGCGTCACGGTGCCGACGGCGCGGTCTATCTGCAGTCGAGCGTGCCGCTCGGCCCCTATCAGACGCGGATTACCGACTCACTCGACTACTGGGCGACGCACGCGCCTGACCGCACGTTCCTGGCGCAGCGGGAGCCCAACGTAGAGGCGGGTCTTCACGCCAACGTAGCGGTGGGTCTTCACGCCAACGTAGAGGCGGGTCTTCAGACCCG
>DATCXH010000572.1:0-2578 GCA_036565925.1 Vicinamibacterales bacterium | reverse complement strand
AGTACCAACGTGCCCGCCGTGATGAAGGACAACCAACCGGGATGCGTCCAATCCGGATTGAGCGCGTCGTTGATTGGCGCGATGTGCAGCTGGATGTCGCTATTCGTGGCGCTGAACTCCTGCGCCCACGCCGTGCTCGCGGCGGCGATGTCGGATCGGGCCTGTTCTTCAGTCGCGCCGTCCCGCAAGCGAGCAAACACCGACAGCCTGCGCTCGGCACGCGATTCACGGACTGCCGGAGCCAAGCTGGCCATTGGCCGCCAGAGATCAGCGTTCGCTGGAAACATGAACCCGCGAGGCATCACGCCAACAACGGTCGAGGGCACGCCATTGACGGTGATCGACTGGCCGACGATGGCGGGGTCGGCGCCGTAACGCGCGCTCCAGATCGCCGCACCGAGGATCACGACGGCGGGACCGCCGGGAAGATTTTCGTCCGGACGAAACGTGCGACCGACGAGGGGCCTGGCGCCGATCAGCTCGAATCCTCCTGCCGCGATGAACGCGCCCAGGACGCGGGCCGGCGGCTGCCGATGGTCGCCGACGGCGACGATCGTGGTCGTGTACGCCGCGATCTGCTCGAACGTGGTCGTTCGCGCACGAAGATCGTCGAATTCGGCATAGGACAGGCCACCCGGCCGATTCTGGGCGTTGCGTGTCGAAAGCCACATGACGCGCTCCGGCGAATCGATGGGGAGGCCACGCAGGCAGATCGCATTGAGAATCGTGAAGAACGCGGTGTTGACGCCGATGCCAAGGCCGAGAGCCAGAACGGCGGTCAGTGTGAATCCCGGGCTGCGCCGCAGATTGCGCACGGCGTAATGCAGGTCGCGGCGCAGGTCTTCGAGCCACACGAACGATCGCGCGTCGCGATGCAGATCCTTCGCGAGCGAGACGCTCCCCATCGCGCGACGTGCGGCCAGTCGCGCTTCGTCCGGCGTCATGCCGCGCTGCTCGTAACTGGCCTCGAGCATCGCCAGATGCGAAAAGATCTCACGGTCGAGATCGTCCTCGGCGTGGTCACGTCTGAACAGCGCGAGACATCGCTGAAGAAAGCGTCTCATCGTCTTTGCGCCTACCCCTGCACCTTTGACCTATGCCTGCACCTTTGACCTTCGACCTATCCCTGCACTTTTGACCTGACCTTTGGCTTTTGACCTTTGACCTTTGACTTACGTCATTCCGATCGCAGCGCCACGAGCGGATCGACGCGCGTGGCACGCCGCGCCGGTACATACGACGCGATCGTTGCGACAAACCCAAACACCACGACGACGGCGAGAAACGTCGTCGGATCGAGCGGCGTCAGGCCGTATAACAGGCTCTCCAGATAGCGGCTCAACGCCATCGCCCCCACCATGCCCGCTACCATGCCGACGACCGTCAGCATCGTCGTATGACGCAGCACGAGCGTGACCACCTGGGCACGCTGTGCGCCGAGCGCCATGCGGATGCCAATCTCGCGAGCGCGATGCGCGACGAGATACGAGAGCACGCCGTAGATCCCGATCGCCGCCAGCATCATCGCCACGCCGGCGAAGATGCCGAGCAGCACCGCGTACAACCGCGGACGGGACATCGCATTCGACACGATCTGATCCATCGTCGCGATGTTGCTCACCGTCGCCGACGGATCCATCTGACGGACCGCGTCGCGCACCGATGCCGCGATCGCCGCGAGATCGGCATCCGTGCGCACAGCGAAGTAGCTGCCACCGAGACCCGGCGGCGCCGGCACGAAGTCCACGATGTAGAACTCGGAAGCGCCGCCCCAATCAAGCCTGAACTGCTTGATGTCGTCGAGAATGCCAACGACTTGCCATGAGTCCTTGCCGCTGTAAATCCGCTGGCCGATCGCGGGACCATCAAAGAATCCGCTGCGCGCGAACGCTCGCGTGACGAGCGCTTCGCCTCGCGCCGCGTCGCCGGCGCTGAACGAGCGCCCCTCGACGATGCGCAGACCCAACGCCTGAATCATGCGAGGACTCACCGCATGCAAGCCCGGGAACGGCGGTCGCGGCGGTCTGCGGTCGTACGGCTGCGAGCTGACGTCGCGACCAAAACTCTGCTGCACGAGGGGCAGGTTGTTGCCGTATCCCACCGCCGCGACACCAGGCAGCGTTTCGATCCGTTCGACGAGTTGCTCAGCGAAGACACGCGCCGCTGGACCGATTGCCTGCCGCGACGTCGACTGAAATGTGACGACACGCGTCGAGTCGTAGCCGAGATCCTGCGTCGCCAGCTTCATGAAGCTGCGAATGAGCAGTCCGCCGCCGACGAGCAGCACCATGGCCATCCCAATCTCGGCGACAACGAGTGTGCCGCGCACGCGCGAGCTCGCGATGCGCTCGCGGAGACGATCCGCCTCACGTGCGCGAGCATGACGAAGCGCGGGCAGCAATCCGCAGACAATCCCCGTCAGCAGCGCGACGACGACCGTGAACACCAGCACCGGCACATCGATGCCGATCTCGTCGAGCCGCGGCAGACTGACGCCCGGACCGAGATCGCGCCTCGGCAAACTCGTGGCAAGCGCGCGAAGCAGTTCGAGAGCGCCGATCGCGAAAGCGGTCCCGGC
>DATCXH010000166.1:0-5081 GCA_036565925.1 Vicinamibacterales bacterium | reverse complement strand
AGCACCTTCGCGCGACGCACGCGATCGAGCGAGAACGTTCGCAACTCGTTGCTCTCCTCGTCCCACGCATCGAGATACCAGGCCTCGCGATAGTGCGTGAGCCGCTGCGGCGAAACCGTGCGCTCCGATTGCCGATTACTGCCGCGAGAGTGATATTCGAACCAGAGCTTGCGTCGCTGCAGCGTCGCCGAGGCCGCGACTTGAAACGCTTCGCCCGCGACGCGCGAAGCCACGCCTGGAAACCGAATGCGCGCAGCCGCTTCGCCGAGATTCAGCCGCCGATGCTTCACGAGCTGATTCAAGTGCTTCGTGATCGCGGACATCTGCTCGGCGAGCAAGCCACCGCCGAGATCGCGCACGATCCTCTGCATCACCGCCAGCGATTGCAGCTCCGCGGGCGAGAACCACAGGCCCGGCAGCTCGTAGCTCTCCTCCGTCGAAGCCCTCCGATACATGAATCCGCCGCGCTCGCGATCGAACTCGATCGGCGCGTTCAAGTGATCCTTCATCGTCGCGATGATCCGGAACAGCGTCGGTCGCGAACATTCGAGCCGCGCCATCAGGCTGTCCACGTCGATCGGCGTACGCCGGTTCGCGAGGATCGAGTGGAGCTGGAAGATGCGGTCGAACTTGTCCACTGACGGCTAGCGTGACGCGCAGACGTAGACTTCGAAATCGATACCCTGAATCACGGGCTGCTGCGTCACTCCGATGCATGTCTGCCCGAAATCCTCGAACGACGCGATCAGCGCGACAGTCACGCCGACCCGCGTGATTCCGATGCCGTCCTCGACGAGCGGCTCGAACAGCCACGTGGCAACTTCCTTCTGCGCAATCTCGCTCCAGGGCGACTTCTCGCCGATCAGCTGCTGCTCGACGACCCGGCCACTGCCCGTTACATCGAACACGACGATCGCGACTCTCGTCTTCTTCGCCTGCCTGAGTTCATCGCTGACGATAGGCTGCGTGACCTGGCAGTGCTTGAGCCTGGGGGCCTGCGAGTCGTACGGAATCTTCCGCTCGCCCTTGAGCGAAGCTTCGAGCTTTTCGCGCTTGAAGCAGCTTAGCGGCTTGTAGGCTGCACCGGCCGACGTGAATGCCATCAACGACCCGAGCAGGCCGACAGCGATGAGCAAGTTCCAGTAGCGCACTAGACCCTCGAGCACACGCGCACTTCGAAGTTGGTCCCCGGAGGCGACGGCACCTTATCGCACTCCTTCATCGGCGCGGAGATCAGCGCCACGGACACGCCGACCCGCGTGATCCCAACTCCGTCCTCCACGAGGGGTTCGAACAACCACTGCGCAGCATGCAGCACCGAGAGCTCGCCCCAGGGTGTTCCCTTTCCGGCAACCAGTTGCTGGCCGACGACGCGACCGCTGCCTGTGATATCGAACACGATGACGGCGACATTCACCTGCTTGCGGATCTCACGGGGAGGAATCGGCCGCAGCAGGTTGCACTCCTTGATCGCCTTCGGGTCTCCGTCGAACGGCACCTTCCGCTCACCCTTCAGCGAAGCTTCCAGCTCAGCGAGCTCGCTGTAGCGCTTCTTGCAGCCTGGCGCCGGTTTGAACTTGTCGGCTGCGTCGACCGAAACACAGACCGTCAGCAGCGTGACCAGGCAGACGGCAGTCACTGCGGTAGAACAGCGCATGAACCGCAAGTTTACACGCGCTCGCCGGGAGTCGAGAAACTCGCCGCTGGCCGCCCGAAGAACAGCACGTAGCCATCGGGGTCTGTTAGCTCGAAGCCACGCAGCCCATCGTGCGTATCCTTCAGCGAATCGCTGAAGCTCACGCCTCGCTCCTCGAACTCCGCGGCAAGCGCATCCGGATCCGGCACCAGGAAGTACGCATCCCACCGCGCCCACGAGTACCGCTTCGGATTCGGGAGAGCCGCGCCACTGCCCTTCAGGAACAGCATCACGTTGTCGCGGCTGACGATCGCGAAGAACGGCGTCTGCTGCGGCGGCTCGGTCTCCTGAAACACGAGCGTGAAGCCGAGCTGGTCGCGATAGAACGCAACCGATCGATCGACGTCACCGGCGATGAAGAAGGGTGATACCGATTCGATGGTTGGATTGGCCATAGTGTCGTGAGCTTGACTCCATGCAGCCTCCTTGAGCAAACTCCCGCCCCCATGCGCATCAACGCCGCACTCCTATCTCTCGAACTTTGCCTGCCCCACGCGGGACGGGAGGGTTGTGCCTAGCGTTTGAGCACCACGTAACGGGCTCGAGAACACGCAAGCCCCCTTCGGTTCCGCCGGAGGGGGCTTTTTCGTTTCTGGCCGTTCGTCCACCGGCCGCATCCGCAGTGGACCCCAAGGAGAATGCCATCATGCTGAAAGAGAAGTTCGAGCGCACCAAGCCGCACGTCAATGTCGGAACGATCGGTCACGTCGATCACGGCAAGTCGACGTTGACGGCTGCGCTCACCAAAGTGATGGCGGAGCTGCACGGCGGGATGTTCCTGACGCTCGATCAGATCGACAAGACGCCCGAAGAGCGCGACCGCGGCATCACGATCACGACGGCGCACGTCGAGTACCAGTCGGCCGCTCGCCACTACGCGCACATCGACTGCCCGGGTCACGCCGATTTTGTGAAGAACATGATCACCGGCGCGGCCCAGATGGACGGCGCGGTCCTGGTCGTGTCCGCTGCGGACGGCGCGATGCCGCAGACTCGCGAGCACATCCTGCTCGCGCGTCAGGTCGGCGTGCGATACCTGGTCGTGTTCCTCAACAAGGCCGACCTGGTCGACGATGCTGAGCTGCTCGATCTGGTCGAGCTGGAAGTTCGGGAGCTGCTCACGCGGCAGGGCTTCCCTGGCGAGACGACGCCCATCGTGCGCGGCAGCGCGCTGAAGGCACTGGCAGGCGATCGCGATGAGCTCGGCGTACCGGCCATCATGCGGCTGGTCGCCGAGATGGATCGGTTCATTCCGATTCCGGATCGCGTGATCGACAGCCCGTTCCTGCTGCGCGTCGAGCAGGTCTACTCGATCTCCGGTCGCGGCACCGTGGTGACCGGCAACATCGAGCGCGGTGTCATCCGTGTCAACGACGAGGCGGAGATCGTGGGCCTGCGGCCGACGCGGAAGACCACGTGCACCAGCATCGAGATCTTCCGCAAGTTCGTCGACGAAGGTCGGGCGGGCGACAACGCGGGCGTGCTCCTGCGCGGCGTCGCGTTCGAGGAAGTCGAGCGCGGCCAGGTGCTGGCCAGCCCCGGCAGCATCACGCCTCACACTGAGTTCGAGTGCGAGGTGTACGTGCTGACGAAGGAGGAAGGCGGACGTCACACGCCCTTCATCAAGGGCTACGCGCCGCAGTTCTTCTTCCGCACGACCGACGTAACAGGGACGATCACGTTGCCTGACGGCGTCGAGATGGTGATGCCCGGCGACACCAGGAAGGTGCACGTCGAGTTGGTCAGCCCCATCGCAATGGAAGCTGGCCAGCGCTTCGCCATCCGCGAAGGCGGTAAGACCGTCGGCGCCGGCAAGGTGCTGACGATCCTGCGCTAGGTCGGGCTTCGGCCCGAGACGGGCGGGTGGAGGCGTGAGCCTTCACCCGCTTTTCTACGTGACGTACCATGCGCCCATGGGAATCAGTCGCTCGGAAAGGGAGTTGCGCCAGTCCGTCAAGGAAAATTCCGCGATAGAGGGAATCCATCATCCCTTCGCCCAGGGCAGGCGTATGTACTGGCCGAAGACCATGGAGGACCTGGTCAAGTACTGGAAGAATCGGGTCGCCACGGACCGTCGATTGCGGAAGCAAAAAGCAACTCGAGCGGCACGTAGTCGCGGCTCATTGCCACGTGGATAGCCTGCACATATGTTCGCTTTCCCCGGCCCGCCAAGACACTCAACCTGAGTGGGTTGATCCCGGCCTGAGACGCCATCAGCAAGGCCACCAGCCGCGCCAGTCTTCCATTGCCGTCACGGAAGGGGTGTATGAGTATCAGCTCTGCATGCACCTCCGCGAGTGACCGCGCGACAGATACATCCGTCGCACGTCCGCAGGGCGTATGCCTGCCCAGTACTTCCTTTCCCAAGATGGTCATGAGTCGCGGAATCAGCGGCGCGTGCGCAAACTGAAATCCGCCCTTGCCAATGTTCAGTGTCCGGTAGTTGCCGGCCCACGGGTAGATATCGCCGAGCCACATTCGGTGTAGACGACAAATGTCGCCTGATGTGAATCGATGATTGGGTCCATAGGTCTTCTTCGCTACCGCTTGCGCAGCTCTGAGCGCCTGCGTTTCAACCTCCTCCATCTCGCGCACGCGAGTGATGCCCAGAAGGTTTCGCAGAACCCGACCGCGGGACCCGGGTTGAAATTGTGACTCGCTGCCGGCCGCCGAATATCTCCTGGATGCCATGCCGTCCCTGTCGATGTCGCTCATTCCTTGAGCATTCGATCCTAAGCGCTTGAGCCACAGATCAGCGCGGCGAATACCTCCGTGTTCACACAGAAATTCATGATCCCGACGGGGAGCGGATCTGCTACTTGCTGCTACCATTTCCGCCCCGACGCGCCGGCAGCAGCGGTGACTTGTGCCCGACCAGAAGATCGAACCCCCGACCGAGAAAGACATCGAGAACATCGCGATGGGCGTGGTGCACGCCAGTCAGGTCATCGAGCAGGCGTTGGGCGAAGACATCGACGGCTCACGCAACGACCTGTCGCTCATCCAGCGACTGCTCGATCAAGGCGTCGTCGAGCGCGAAGCGACGTATACCCTGCAGGCACTCGGCCTCGCATTCGGCCGTGCCTTCCTCAACGAGTTTCCGGACTACGACTGGTGGATGGTCGAAGACGAATACGGCCGCGATCCGGCGATACGTTACAAGGAAACGAGCCTGCTGGTGTTTCCGATGACGATGATCTCGAAGCGCGTCGAGGACGGCGAGGAGGTCGACGTCGGCGAGTTGTTCGATGGCCTCGCGAAGCAGCTCGCGGAGCTGATCCAGGAAGGTATCTACGGCGATTGATTCAGGCAGCCTTGACCAACGAACCGGACTTGTCGGTGGGATGGGGCTTGATGGCCTTCAGCTTCCTCAGGATGCGTGCCC
>DATCXH010000073.1:0-2025 GCA_036565925.1 Vicinamibacterales bacterium | reverse complement strand
TCGTCGACTGGGCGCAACGCTCGTCGATCTGGCCCGTGCAGTTCGGATTGGCCTGCTGTGCGATCGAAATGATCACGATGGCGACGTCGCGTTATGACATCGCACGCTTTGGTGCCGAGGTGTTCCGGGCATCGCCGCGCCAATCCGATCTCATGATCGTCGCCGGCCGGCTGTCACGAAAGATGGCGCCGGCGCTACGCCGCATCTACGACCAGATGCCGGACCCGAAGTGGGTCATCTCGATGGGTGCCTGCGCTTCGGTTGGCGGCGTCTTCGACAACTACGCGATCGTGCAAGGTGTGGATCAGATCGTGCCGGTCGATGTGTACGTGCCAGGATGTCCGCCGCGCCCGGAAACGCTCATCTACGGAATCATTCAGCTGCAGCAGAAGATGGATCGGTCTCGCCCGACGGTGGCACACGCGAAGTCGGCGTGAATTCGGAGTCGTGGCATCGATGGCGCATCTGCCTTCCGATGAAGATGAAAGGAAGCGGCGATGTTGCGAAGACTTCGGGACCTCGAGCACTGGGCCGTACTGTCGAGCGACGGCCATGACCTCGGCACGATCGAGGATTTCTATTTCGACGACGAGCGCTGGACCATTCGCTACGTGGTGGTCAAGACCGGCCGCTGGTTGACCGGGCGAACGGTGCTGCTGTCGCCGATGACGCTCGATCACGTTCAGTGGGATCAAGCCCTCGTCAGCTTTGCGTTGACACGCGAGCAGGTTGAATCGGCACCCAATGCCGATCTGGCGATGCCTCTGTCGCGGCGTTGGGAGGCGGCGCACGCGGGCCACTATGCACTTCCGTACTACTGGACCGGAGCCGGCGTGTGGGAAAACTGGGCAACACCGGCGGAGGCGCGCACGGCCGTCCGCCAGCCGTTGCCGGCGGCTTCAGGTATGGATGCTGAGCACGTGCGCAGCACGCGTGCGGTCGCCGGCTATCATCTGCACGCCGTTGATGGCGAGATCGGCCACATCGACGACTTTGTCGTCGACGATCGCACGTGGACGATTCGGTATCTGCTCATCGATACCAGCAACTGGATCGGCGGCCGCGCCGTGCTGATCCCACCGGCGCGGGCCTGGCAGATCGAATGGCCGAAGCAACTCATGCACGTCGATCTCAGCCGCGAGGAGGTCGAGAACAGCCGTGAATACGATCCCTCGGCCGACATCGCCGGTGTGTATCGAATCGATGTCGCCAACGCCGCAGAAGGTGCCGATCGCCGGTTACTCTGAACCGTGGCACACGACCGCGCATCTGACGAATCGATCGCCTCGTTGGCGGCTCGAAGGCCGTCAACTGAAGGATTCGTGAACCCTTCAGGGATCCGATCTTCGCCGACCGTCCGGCCCGAACAGATGAACCCGGTGGCGGGGAAACTGCAAGAACACGCGTCGTTCGATCGGTGGTGATGAAGCCGAGGCTACGAGCGGCGGCGCATTCGGTGCGGCCAGACGAAGATGAACGAGATAGTCGTGCCCGCGCGGTTCGACCATCTCTACTGCCGCTTCAATGGGGCCGCTCGACTCGAGCAACACGTCGTGCGGTCGGATCCCCACGATGCTGCCTTCTGGCGCGTTGAGCCCAAGCAGCGGTGCCGCAAGCAGGTTCATCGACGGTGCGCCGATAAACCGCGCGACGAATGTGTTCACCGGTGAGTTGTAGATCTCGAGCGGAGCGGCGACCTGTTCGATACGGCCCTCGCGTATTACCGCGATGCGGCCGCTGAGCGTCATGGCTTCCTCTTGATCGTGTGTGACGTGGATCATCGTTGCCCCAAGCCGCTGATGCAGCTGCCGCAGCTCAGCCCGCGCGTGTGCACGTAATGAGGGGTCGAGATTCGACAGCGGTTCGTCGAAGAGAAATGCTTTCGGCTCTCGTACCATGGCGCGGCCCAAGGCGACGCGCTGGCGCTCACCGCCGGAGAGTTGCGCCGGACGACGAGCGAGCAGGGTCGTGATCCCGAGTGCCTCGGCGACTCGCGCGACGCGACCCGCCGTGTCGCTGCGGCTG
>DATCXH010000951.1:0-12279 GCA_036565925.1 Vicinamibacterales bacterium | reverse complement strand
CGCGGCGACGTCGCTGACCACGCTGGTCATGACCGCACGGCGTCCCCACTCAGTGGCCAGTATCTCCGCACGCGCGGCTTCGGTGGCGCGCCGGAACTTGCCCCAGAAATCCACTTCCCAGTTCACCGATGCGCCGAGTTGCGCGAAACCGACCGTCTCTGTGTCGTCGTTGCGCGAGGTGAGCGACGACCGTTGACCCTGTCCACTCGCGTGCGCGTCGATCGATGGGAACTGGTTCGATCGTGTGATGCCGTACTGCGCGCGCGCCTGCATCACGCGCGAGGCCGCGATGCGCACGTCGTAGTTCTGTTTCAGTGCCGTGGTGACGAGCGCGCGAAGCGGCTCGTCCACGAACACGTTCGCCCACGGCTCGTCAGCGATAGACGGTGCGCTGGTCGTCTCCGTCGCCTGACCGCGATACGTGTCGGTCACGTCAACCTTCGGGCGTGTGTAGTCGGGGCCGACAGTCGCGCATCCAGCGGCCGCCACTCCGGCCATCAGGAGAATGGCCGCGCGGTGGGACGGGTAGATCATGGTGCGCTGTCTCCTGTCGCCAGTGTGGTCGGCGCATGTGGTACCCGCCGCCGTGCGAGCCGCTCGATCTGCACGAACAAGAGCGGAATGAGGAAGATGGCGATCAGTGTCGCGGTCAGCATTCCAGAAACCACGACGGTGCCGAGGATGCGTCGCGCCGCTCCACCGGAGCCTTCGGCCATCCACAGTGGAACACAACCGAGGATGAATGCGAATGAGGTCATGAGGATCGGCCTCAGACGCAGCCGCGCGCCTTCGAGGGCCGCATGCACGAAGTCGGCGCCCTGCTCGAGGCGGAGCTTGGCGAACTCAACGATCAGAATCGCGTTCTTCGCGGCCAGCCCGATCAGCACGATCACGCCGATCTGCCCGTAGACGTCGAGGTCGAATCGTCTCAGAGCCAGACCGACGAACGCGCCGAACACGGCCACAGGCGCGGTCAGCAGCACGGAGAACGGCAACGACCAGCTCTCATAGAGCGCCGCGAGGATCAGGAACACGAACACGACTGAAAGCGCGATCGTCCGACCTGACGTGCCTGCGGCCTGCTTCTCCTGATAGGACAGCTCGGACCAGTCGTAGCTGACCTCGCGTGGCAACGTTTGCCGCGCGACGTCTTCGAGCGCCGCGAGTGCCTGTCCGCTACTGTAGCCAGGCGCCGCACTGCCGTTGACCTGGACCGCACGATACACATTGAAGCGCGTCGTGAACTGCGGCCCGAACGTCGGTTGGTTCGTCTGCATCGAGGAGAGCGGCACCATGTCGCCGGCGCTGTTGCGCACGTAGAACTGCCCGATCTGCTCGGGTGATTGCCGGTCTTCTCCTTCGGCTTGCAGGAAGACGCGCCACTGCCGGCCGAATCGATTGAACTGATTGACGAACAGGCCGCCGAGATACGCCTGCATCGTCTGGTAGACGTCGCCCAATGCGACACCCTGACGCAGCGCCTTGTCGCGATCGACGTCTGCGAAAATCTGCGGCACCGATGCTGTGAATGGTGTGTTGACGCCGGCTAACTCTGGACGCTTACGGGCCGCGGCAAGGAAGCGCTGCAGATGTCCGTTGAGGGCATCGATCGATCCGCCGCTCCGATCCTGGAGCCACAGCGAAAATCCGCCCTGGTTGCCGAGACCAGGAATCGACGGCGGCATGATCGCGAACGCCGTCGCTTCGGGCACGGCGGTACGCAGGCGACGGTTGATGCTGTCGACGATCGCGCGTGCCCGCGTTTGGGGCGTGCCGCGTTCGTCCCAGGGCTTGAGCCCGATGAAGTAGAACGCGGTGTTGCTGGCATTCACGCGCGTGATCAGGCTGAAGCCGACGATGGTGTTGAAGTTCTGGATGCCCGGTGTGTCCTTGAGCACGGCATCGATCTTGCGGGCGGCCGCGTCGGTGCGATCCAGCGAGGCCGCCGGAGGAAGCTGTACGTTCAAGAGCGCGTAGCCGTAGTCCTCTTCGGGGAGGAAGCTGCCCGGCAGCTGCTGCCCGAGAAATCCGGCGGACGCCGCGAACAGCAGGAGAATCGCGCCGCCCAAAAGCGGTTTGCGGATGATCGCGTGGCTCAGGCTGACGTAGCCGTTCGTCGTTGTCTCCAGCAAGCGATTGAACGCGTCGAAGAAGCGACGCACCGGTCCGCGCGTCTGTGCGCGCGGCCGCAGCAGCAGCGAAGCGAGAGCGGGCGACAACGTCAGCGCGTTCATCGTCGACAGGAGCGCTGACACCGCGATGGTGATGGCGAACTGCTGATTCAGTCGTCCCTGGATGCCGCCCATCATGCCCACCGGTACGAACACCGCGGTGAGAATCAGCGCGATGCCGATCATCGGGCCCGAGACTTCCTGCATCGCCTTCAGCGTGGCCTCGCGCGCTGTCATCCCTTGCTCGATGTGGTGCTCCACCGCCTCGACGACGATGATCGCGTCGTCGACGACGAGGCCGATGGCGAGCACAAGGCCGAAGAGCGACAGCGTGTTGATCGAAAAGCCGAGCAAGGGAAACACGGCAAACGTGCCGATGAGCGAGACCGGCACCGCCAGCAGTGGAATCAGCGTCGCGCGCCAGTTCTGCAGGAACAGGAACACGACGATGATCACCAGCACCAGCGCCTCGATCAGCGTCTTCGCGATTTCCCTGATGCCTTCCGAGACCGCGCGCGTGGTATCGAGCGAATACGTGTAGCGGAGATTCGAGGGGAAGCGCGCGCTCAGCTCCTCCATCTGACGACGGACGCCTTGGGCGACTTCGAGCGCGTTCGAGCCGGGTGCCTGGAAGACAGCGACGCCGATGCCGGGCTGTCCATTGACGCGCCCGATCTGCTGATAGTTCAGTGCACCCAGTTCCGCGCGACCGACGTCTTTCAGGCGCACGAGCGATCCATCCGGGTTGGATCGCAACACGATGTGCTCGAATTCCTCTTCGGTCTGTAGCCGGCCGATCGAGCGGACGGTGTAGGTCATCTCCTGTCCGGCAGGAGAAGGGCGGGCGCCAATCTGGCCCGATGGGTTCACCGCGCTCTGCTGCTGGATCGCATGCGCGATATCCGGCACCGTGAGCCCGAGCGCAGCCAGGCGATCCGGTTGCACCCAGATGCGCATGGCGTAGTCGCCCGCGCCGAACACGCGGACTTCGCCGACGCCCGGCACGCGATATAGCGCGTCAATGAGGTTGATGTTCGCGTAGTTGGCGAGGAAGAGTGCGTCGTAGGCGTTGGTCGGCGAGAACAACGACACGAGCAGCATCGGCAGACCCGTCGACTTGCGCATCGTCAGGCCGTATTGCGTGACCTCCGGCGGAAGGTTCGGCTGCGCCTGCGCCATCCGGTTCTGCACGTTCACCTGATCGATGTTCGGCGACGTGTCGACATCAAAGGTGACAGTGAGCTGCATCGTCCCGTCGTTGCCGTTGGTGGACTGCATGTAGAGCATGTCGTCGACGCCGTTCACCTGTTGCTCGAGCGGCGTCGCGACCGACTGCTCAACGGTGAGCGCATCCGCACCGGTGTAGGTGCCTGTGACGATGATCTGCGGCGGGACGATCTCGGGAAACTGCGCGATTGGAAGACGCAGCATCGCGGTGAGGCCGACGATCACCGTGACGATGGCGATGACGATGGCGATGATTGGGCGGCGAATGAAAAACCCAGCCATGGTCAGTCTCCCGAGGCGTCAGAGGCAGCGGCTGGCTCGCCGTCGGTGAAGGGCCGCGGTGTCACGACGGTGCCGTCCTGAATCTGCGGCGCATCGAGAGCGACGCGTGCGCCAGGTTCCAGTCCCTTGCTCACGACCCAGCGGCTGCCGACACGCGGACCCATGGTCACGTTGATGACGTGGAGCGTGTTATCGGCGCCGACGACACGCAGTTGTGACGTGCCCTGCAGTTCCGTCACGGCGCGTTGAGGGACGAGCAGCGCGTTCTGGATCGTGTGCGTCGTGGCTTCGACGCGTCCGTATTGGCCAGGCCTGAGGATGTTCGATGGATTCGGAAACGCGGCGCTGATGCGGATCGTGCCGGTGCTCGGATCGATCTGGCGATCGGCCGCCACGAACACTCCCGGTCGCGGATACTCCGAGCCATCGGCCAGTCGCAGACGCAGGCCACCGGCCGTCTCGAAGAGAGCCTTCGATGGTTTCGCCCGGTTGATGCGTGCTGCAACGAGCAGGTATTCGCGTTCGCTCAGCGAGAAGTACGCGCGAATCGGATCAACCTGCGAAACGGTCGTGAGAAGGGTGGTCGGTCCGACGAGATCGCCGATCTGCGCGGTGGCGATCGCCGCAACGCCGTCGATCAGCGAGCGCACTTTGGTGAACCCGAGATTGAGCTTCGCGGTTTCGAGGGCCGCCTGTGTCGCCTTCACCGTCGCTTGCGCGCCGAGGTTGGCCTGAACCTCGTTCTCCAACTGGCTTTGCGCGATCGCACGTTCCTTGGCGAGCGGCGTGTCGCGCTGCACGTCGCGCTCGGTGCGCCCGAGTTCCGCTTGCGCGACCCCCAATTGCGCTTCCGCCTGCGCGACCGAGGCTTCGAACGGACGCGCATCGATCTCGAAGAGCACGTCGCCCTTCCGCACGGCCGCACCCTCGCGGTAGTTCCGGCGAATGAGGTAACCGGAGACCTGCGGGCGGATCTGCGCGTTGACGTAGCCGTCGAGCGACGCCACCCACTCGGCGGATACGGACACGGTCTCGGGCGTTACCTCGACGACGGCGACGGTGGGCGGCGGAGCCGGGGCAGGCTGGGCTTCAGTACGACTGCAGGCTTGAATGATTGGAGGAAGGACCGCGAGAAGGACCAGGGCTCGGCACCGAGAGGACATGGATCCGAGAGGGGCAATCCGGACGCCATAACCATCACGGCACCATTCACGCCGTAACTTCAATCACGCAGGGGGTTTGATCGAGATTCGATCGGACGCATGAGTACCAGGCGTTGGCCCTCCAGGGCCAACCTGCGCCAATAGGCGCACGTCAGCGGCGCGTGTGGCAGACTGAAAGTGATGACGATGCAGGCCGATAGAGCCGTGCTTGAGGCGGGCGGAGTGACGGGCACGCTGGTCGCTGCCGACCGCAGCGACGAGGTGGCCGACGAACTCGTTCGAGCTCTTGCAGAGGTGCTCGACGTTCGGGAAGTCTTTTCTCGCGTCTCGGAGATCGCGCAACGCGTGTTGCTGCACGAGCGGCTAACGATGACGTTCCATGACGGGCCGGCGGGAAGTTACGTGCTGCATGCCGCGTCGAACGCCGACGGTCCCATGGCAGTCAGGGCGACCGGTCTGGATCCGCAGAAGTACGGCGCCAACACGTTCACGATTCTCGGCGACCTGCGCGAGATGCCGATCAACATCATTCACGACCCGCCCGATTACCGGCAGCGTGTCGTTGCCGCCGGATATCGATCGGTGCTCGCCGTTCGTCTTGCGGCTCGCTCGCAGGAGTTCGGCCTGCAGTTCTGGTCGAAACAACTGCACGCATTCGATCGCCACCACGTGCCGATCGCGCGACGGATTGCGGAGCACGTCGCGCTTGCGGTGTCTCACCAGCAGATGGCCGAAGCGGTCAGTCGTGCCGCGCAGGCACACGCACGCGCCGAGCAGCTCGAGGCTCGCGTGCGTTCGCTCTCAGAAGAACTCGAGTCGCGAACTGGCTACGGCCGTGTGCTCGGTCGTTCCGAGGCGTGGCAGTCGGTGCTCAAAGCGTCGACGCAAGTGGCCTCGACCGATACCACTGTGCTCCTCACCGGCGAGTCTGGCACTGGAAAAGAAGTCGTGGCGCGACTGATTTATCGCGCGTCGGCGCGTGCGCAGGGGCCGTTCGTGGCGGTCAATTGCGCGGCGCTTCCCGAACACCTGCTCGAATCGGAGTTGTTTGGGTACGAGCGCGGCGCCTTCACCGGCGCGCAACAGACCAAGCCGGGTCAGATCGAGCGCGCCGCAGGCGGTGTGCTGTTTCTCGACGAGATCGGGGAGATGAGTCCGTCGGCGCAGGCCAAGCTGCTGCGTGTGCTGCAGGAGCGTGAGTTTCAACGTCTCGGTGGGACCCGAACGCTGCGGACCAATGTCCGCGTGATCGCGGCGACCAATCGCGAGTTGCGCAAGGCGATGGAACGCGGCGACTTCCGCGAGGATCTCTACTATCGCCTGCAGGTGTTCGAGATCCGGCTGCCGCCGTTGCGCGAGCGCACGGAGGACGTCCTGCCGCTGAGCGAAGCGTTCCTCGATGACATCGGTCAATCGCTCGGTCGTCCGCCGGCGGGCATGACGCGTGAGGCGAAGCAGGCGTTGCTCACGTATCGCTGGCCCGGAAACGTGCGCGAACTGCGTAACATCCTCGAACGCGCGGCGATCGTCTGCGACGGCGGTCTGATCACTCCCGAACACCTGGCCATGCAGCGTGACGAACCGCCCGGTCCGCGAACGACCAATCTGAAGGCGGTGGAGCGTCAGTTGATCGAGCGCGTGTTACGCGAGTGCAAGGGCAACAAGTCGAAGGCAGCTCGTCGTCTCGGACTCACGCGCAAGGAACTGTACGGTCGTCTGCGTCTCCACGCGATCAGTGCGTAATCGCCACGAAGCACCAACCACGTACCACCGACCACCAACCACGAACCAGTCGTATAGTCATCCCATGGAAGGCGTCGGGTTCCGACACGTGTCCTACCGTATCCCCGGCGGAGCGCCAATCCTTGACGACTTCTCGCTGACCGTCGGAGCCGGCGAGACGTTTGCGCTCGTCGGTGCGAGTGGTGCCGGCAAGACCACTGTGCTCAAGCTGGTCAACCGACTGCTGCTGCCCGACGCCGGCGAGGTGCTCGTGCAGGGCATCGATACGCGAGCGTGGGATCCGATTCGCTTACGTCGATCGGTCGGTTACGTGATTCAGGACGTCGGCCTGTTTCCGCACCTCACCGTCGGTGACAACATCGCCGTCGTGCCGCACCTGGAGCGGTGGACAGAGGATCGCGTTGCGGCGCGGGTGCGCGAACTGCTCGAGCTGATCGGCCTTGCGCCGGACACGTACGCCGAGCGCTGGCCTGACGAACTCTCCGGTGGTCAGCGTCAACGTGTCGGCGTCGCGCGTGCGCTCGCGATCGATCCACCAGTGCTCCTGATGGACGAACCGTTCGGTGCGCTCGATCCGATCACGCGACGACAGTTGCAGCAGGAATTCCGACGGATTCAAGCGCGTGTCGCCAAGTGCGTGATGCTCGTGACGCACGACATGGCGGAAGCGTTGGCGCTTGCGGATCGGATCGGCGTCCTGGACGAGGGACGCTTGATCTGGTGTGGTACAGCGCAGGCGATTACGGTCGCGGAGGATGAGCGCGTGCGTGCGCTCGTTGAATCAGTCGTGCCGCTACCCCACGGTCCGGCTAACCGCCTTCGCCAAGGCTCCGGCGGTCAGGAAGCCGGACACGGCGACCGTCCATGACGGCGCTCGTCCGCTTCTGGCTCACGCACCAGCAGGAGGTCGCGACGCTCGTTGCCGAGCACATCCTGCTCGTCGCGATCTCGACGGGGATCGCGGTGGCGGTTGGTGTACCGCTCGCGATCTTTGCAACTCGGCGTCCGCGGCTGGCGTCGCCGCTGGTTGCGATCGCCAATATCGTGCAGACCGTGCCGAGCCTGGCGATGTTCGGCTTCCTCCTCCCGGTGCCGCTCATTGGCGGTGTTGGCGCGCGTGCCGCGCTGGTGGTGCTCGTCTTCTACGGGCTCCTGCCGATCGTCCGATCGACGATCGTCGGCATCACCGGCATCGATCCGTCGATACGGCTGGCAGGCCTGGCGATGGGCATGACCCCTCGCCAATTGCTGCGTCAGATCGAACTGCCGCTGGCGTTGCCTTCGATTGTTGCTGGAATCCGTGTCGCCGCCGTCGTCGGCGTCGGCTCGGCGACGATTGCTGCTGCGATCGGCGCGGGCGGTCTCGGCCAGTACATCTATCGAGGACTGTCGATGGTGGACTCGACCGTGATCCTCGCTGGTGCTATTCCCGCGGCGCTGCTGGCGTTGAGCGTGGACGGCAGCCTGCTCTGGCTCGAGCGCCGTCTGTCTGCGCGACGACGGGTCAGGTCGCGACGGGCAGTCGTCGTCGCAGCCGCGTCGTTGGTGCTCGTGGTGCTTGCCGGCAGTGCATTGTGGGCCACGCGCTCGCCGGGTGCGATTGTCGTCGGCTCCAAGAACTTCACCGAGCAACTGATCCTCGGCGAGATTCTCGCGCAAGCTATCGAGCGTGACACGGGCCTGCCAGTTCAGCGTCGGCTGAATCTCGGCGGCACGCTAATCTGCGATCGCGCGTTGATCACTGGTGACATCGACGTGTACGTCGAATACACCGGCACGGCGCTCACCGCGATCTTTCATCAGCCCGCCGCGAAGGATCCAAAGACGGTGACCGAGACAGTGCGCGATCTGTATTCTCGATCCGGTCGCACACTCCTGCCGCCGCTCGGTTACGACAACACATTCGCGATTCTCGTCCGCGGCAACGACGCTCGCGCACGCGGGTTGCGCACCATCGATGATGTCGCGCGTGTGGCACCGCAGTGGCGAGCGGGATTCGGCTATGAGTTTCTGGAGCGGCCGGACGGCTACGCGGGTCTCGCAAAGACCTATGGGCTGACGTTCCGCAGTCCACCGCAGGTGATGGATCTGACGCTCAGCTACCGCGCCCTCGCATCGGGGCAGGTCGATCTCATCGCCGGTGACGCGACGGCTGGGCTCATCAAGGGACTCGATCTGTTTCAGCTCGAGGACAACCGGCGCTACTTCCCGCCATACGACGCTGTTCCTGTCGCGCGCGGCGAAACGCTCCTGCGGTATCCGCAGGTGCGGAAGGCGCTCGAAGGACTGGCCGGGCGCATCACGGCTGACGACATGCGCGAGATGAACTACTCGGCTGATGCGCTGAAGCAGAACCCCGCCGACATCGCGAAACGTTTCCTGGAGCGTCGCTGAGGTCCGGCTACAGCCGGACACTACATCTGCGTCCGCTTACGCAGTCCGCGCGAGGGTGAGCGCGAAGCCGGCGTCGTGGTCGATCCACTGAGCCATCGACTCGAATCCGCTGTGCTCGAGCTGCGTGATCAGTCCTTCAGGCGTGTACTTGCAGGAACTCTCGGTCCAGATTGCCTCGTCCTTGCGTAACTCGAACTCGAGATCCACGCCCGCGATGCGGACGCGCTGTTCGCGCGTCGAGACGAGAAACATCTCCATGCGCGAGCAGGCGGCGTTCCAGACGGCGCGATGACGGAACGCGCGCAAGTCGAAATTGCCACCCAGCTCCCGGTTGATGCGCAGCAGCACATTCAGATTGAACGCGGCGCTCACGCCAAGCGGATCGTCGTAGGCCCACTGCAGGTCGCGTTCGGATTTGACGAGGTCGGCGCCGATGAGGAACGCGTCCTTGGGACCGAGAGCGGCGGCGATGCGCGACAGCAAGGCCACGGACCCGCGCTGATCGAAGTTGCCGATGTTGGAGCCGAGGAGCAGCACCAGCGTGCGGCCACCACCTTCGGCGCGCATGATGGCGTCGAGGCCATCCTCGAATGACGCCTGCTGCGTTACGACGCTCAGGTTCAGCGCGTCCGACAGCGTGTGCGCTGCGCGCGAAAGCGCACCAGCGGAGACATCGACCAGATGCGCGATCAGCGGCTCCGATGTGCCTTCGACGAGCGTCTTCAGCTTGCGGCCGTCGCCGGGGCCGAGTTCGACGAGGTGCGTGAGCTCCGGGAGCTGCGCGAAGATCTCCGCGCGGTGACGTTCGAGGAGGCGCATCTCTGCGCGCGTGATCGCGTACCACGGGAGTTCGCAGATCGCGTCGAACAACGCCGAGCCGAGCGCGTCGTAGAGATACATCGACGGCAATTGCCGTGGCGAGAGCTGCAGACAGTGGCGCACATCTTCGGCAAATGCCGAGACCAGCATCGATTGAGTCATGGTCGCACGCACCTGAACGTGGCGTAGACGTAGGGATATCGCGGCCGAAACCAATTGCGGAATGTCGGCCGGATCAGCTCGCGCGCCGTCGCCGGCGACGCGCCTTTCATGACGAAGTGCTCCGCATCGAAGAAGTCGGCCGAGTACTCCGGATAGGAGGGCATCGGACGAAAACCTGGGAACGGTGCGAAGACCGTGTTCGTCCACTCCCACCCATTGCCGACGAGATCGTCCACCCCCCACGCGCTGCGGCCGGCCGGATGTGAGCCGGCCGGCTCGGGATCCCAGCTCGCGAAATCGAAAACGCCATGCTCGCGTGACGGACTCGCCTCGCCCCAGGGATACGTGCGCTCGCTGTCGTCAGTGGTGCCGTAGGCCGCACGCTGAAACTGTGACTCAGTCGGCAGGAGCCATCCGCGCCACTCGGCGTACGCGCTGGCATCCGCGTGGCTCACGTAGACCGGCCACGACAGCGGCAGCGGAATCAGATCGAACATGCCGCGCCAGTACCACGCGTCACCATGTCGTTCCCAGAACAGCGGCGCCGGTCCGCCCTGGTTCACGAACTCGAGGTAGTCGGCGTTGGTGACGTCATGCCGCTGCAGCGTAAACGCCGCGACATCCGCCTCCAGATGCGGGCGCTCGTTGTCCCATCCAAACAGCAGCGCATCGGTATCGAGACCGAGCGTCACGCGGCCGGCCGGAATCTCAATCCACTCCTGCGCGGGTACGCGTCCATTGACGACCGGCTGATAGTTCTGCGGACGATGCTTCTGATCGAGAGGAAGGCGATGCCACATGTAAAGCAGCGTTTCCTGGTGCATTGCCTCGTGCTCGAGGATCGTGAATGCGGCCTCCGCTCGATTCAGCAGCGGATCGCCCGGCCGATCGAGATCATCGCGCGCGAGTGCCGCACGCACTCGGCGATCGGCTTCGGCGGCGAATTGCCGCACCTCCGCTCGTGACGGCCACTGATGTCCGGTGCTTCGTCCCGCCTGATCCTCCGATGGATCGATGCCGCGTGCGAACAACGTTTCCAGAGAGGCGTCGATGCTCGGACCGCCCAGTGCGCGCTTGACCAGCGTGTTGAAACTGAAAGCCGGGATGTGGCCTTCGTAAAAGACGATCGGATGACGGAGGTCGATCGGCCGACTGTAATATGCGGCGTCTGCCACGAGATCGAATAGCACCTGCGATCGCGCGCGATTGCGCGCATACCAGTCGCTGAACAGATCCGGTGACACGGTGCCGCGCGCGTGGCCGCGGAGGCTGGCCGCTCGAGCGGTCATGAGATCGAGCGTATCACGCGTGCCCGCCGCGCAAACTCATCTACATGTATGTAACAACGCGGCAAACGGATTGCTTAACCGCGGGCGTTGAGGAGGGCACATGCCCGTTGACGTGCGCAAAGGCCAGGGCGACGTAAAGCTCACACGCGAAGAGTTTGAACGTCGTTTGCGCGAACGGTTCTTCGATCCCGAGTTCGACAGGGTGGCCGAGCAGATCTCGAGTGTCGTCGACATCGCCTGGAAGACCTACGACGAGTACCACAAGAGTCCGCGCACGCGAAAAGCCGGGCCGGGTTTCGCCAACCCGGACTTCGAGTTGCCTGTCGAATGGCTCCAGACACGCGATGCGATTCAACAAGCGGCGCAGCAGCATGCGGACGCGACGCGCCCGGGTCGCGTGCTGATCGTCAGCGGCGCGGCACGACACGATCAGACGTGCCCTGGTGAGATGTCAAAGACGTTCCGTCTGGCTTCGCTCGCGCGCGAGGATGTCGAGCGCTCAGGCGTCGAGTGCGACTTTCTCGATCTGAGTCTGCTCACCGCGCAGTATGGACGGCAGATTCTCCCGTGCAAGGCGTGCGTATCCACGGCGATGCCGCTCTGTCACTGGCCGTGCTCGTGCTATCCGAATCACGCCATGGGCCAGGTGAATGACTGGATGCACGAGCTGTATCCGCGCTGGGTTGCGGCGCACGGCGTGCTGATCGTCACGCCCGTGTACTGGTATCAGGCACCGAGTGTACTGAAGCTGCTGATCGATCGCCTCGTGTGCGCCGACGGCGGCAACCCGGATCCGACCACGACCCGCGGCAAGGGTGTCGAGCAGGCGAAGGAACTCGAGCTCGCGGGATGGAGCTATCCGCGTCACCTCGCCGGCCGCGTCTTCGCGGTGGTCGTGCACGGCGATGCGGCGGGAGCGGAAACACTGCGTCGATCGTTGAGCGACTGGTTGTGCGACATGAAGCTGGTGCCGGCCATGCGGCAAGGCGGGATCGATCGCTACATCGGCTACTACGAGCCCTATGCGAC
>DATCXH010000203.1:0-2703 GCA_036565925.1 Vicinamibacterales bacterium | reverse complement strand
TCGTCGTACGACAGCGCACGCGCCCGGCCTTCCTCGGTGAGTGCCAGCCCGAGATAGTCCACCGGCACGGAATCGTTCTGCACATCCTCGGTCCCGAGAGGCGCCCACGAGCCAACGAACTCGAATTGGCTTGGGTTCCCTGCAGTCGTAAGGCGGGTCCCGCTTTCCGAACCCGCCGGATCACTCTGCGCGAACGCCACGTACGCGCCGAGTACGGCGATCGCGAACGCGAGCAGGATCCGGCGCCTTACCACGTCGATGAGCATGGCGTGGGATCCCACTTGGAGCCGTCAGGCTCCTTCCTGAAGTGCGGGCTGACGACGTACGGCCCGTTCAGATAGACAGGATCTTCGACGATGGACGTGACGAGGAGAAGCGTGCCGCCATCGGGAAGCGGCGCGACATCGAAGTGCTCGGTCACCGTCGCGCGCTCGCTGTAGGGCACACCGTTCTTGCGCAGATAACCCGGGAGCATGTTGGTCGTGACGACGCGGAGGCTGCCTCCACGGTCGGGCGCAGCCACGCGCTCCCAGCGGGCACTCGATTTGCCCTGCCACGACGGTCGCGATTGCGAGGACGAGGCGCGAGCGGTGAAACGCAGCAACCGTGTCTGCGTGCCGGCGTCGGTATCGATACGCAGCGTGTCAGCATCCTGCCACGTGATGTGCAGCCGACCGGGCACGCTCATGATTGCCCCCGCACCGTACGACTTGCACTGATTGCCGGCTTTCTGGTCCGCGATGGGATCCCATGCATTGATGATCGGCACCGCTGCCGACGAGGCCGGAATACGACGGTACTCACCCTTGGCGGGCGTCACCATCCGATAGCGCCAGTTCTCGGTGACGTAGGACACCCAGTACCCAGTGAGATCGATCGGTGCGAGACTGCGAGCTGACGATGACGGGACACCGCGCTGGGCCGAGACGCCACCAACGGCGAACACGAGGACCACGAGTCCACCGATCGCAACGAGCGTTCGCCTCACGATTTCTCCTTGGCGAGACTGCGATACACCGCTTCCACAAACTTCTCCGTCGTCCAGTCGCCGCCCGCGTTTCCGTATCGCCCCTCGTAGCCCAGTGCCGGTCGGGCAGCCTTGACCTGCTCGAGCGATCGTCCGGCGTTCACCAACTCACGGACGCGGTCGCGGATGATGGTGATCATGTCCCGGTATTCGATGACATCGAACTGATCGTAGAGCCTGCCGTGACCAGGAATCACGATCGTGCCCGCCTCGCGGGACACAATGGGCACCGACGCCACGGCGATCTCACTGAGACGATTCAGTGCCGCGATCTCGCCGTCGATGCTGCCGCCGCGATCGATATCGATGACCGGAAAACGGCGAGTATCGAGCACGTCGCCAGCAGCCACGACGTCCGATCTTCGGAAGAACACGAAGACATCGCTGTCGGTGTGCGCCGCAGGCTGGTGCAGCACCTCGATTGCCTCGTCATTCAAGTACAGAAACTTCTTTGCGAAGTGGAACGATTCAGTAGGCAGCCCGACGAGCGGACGCGAGGGCGTTGACTCCGCCGCTCTCGTCATATGCAACAGCACACCTTCAGCCGCGAGAATCGATGCTACCGACCGCAGCGCGTCTGGGCGCGACGCAGCGCTGCGTGTGCCTGGATAGAACTGATTACCAGCTTTCGAGAGCACGTCGTTGCCGCCAACATGGTCGGCATCGGGTCCCGTGTCGATGACGTAGCGAATCGGTTGCGGCGTGATCTTCTTGATCGCAGCGACGAGGGCCGCAGCGTTATCAGTCGACCCGGCGTCCACCACCACGACGCCGTCCTTGCCGACCTGCACGGCAACGTTCCCTCCCGCGCCAGAGATCATGAAAACGTTGGTGCCGGCCGCCCCGGTCGCGACCTCCAACACATCGAGACCGTCTGCCGACGGCGCGCGCGACGCCTGCGCTTCCAGTGGCGCGACAGACGCGCCACGATGGATCAGGAAGAGCGCCGCGCACACAGCGACGGCGATGCCGAGCAGACGATGGCGGAAGCGATCTCGTTGGGCGAGCGTCACGGCTCTGTGGCCGGGAAGCGTAACACAAGCAGATAGTGCGCACTTCTCCTTGCTCCCACGCCGCGTCAGGCATAGATTACGCGCGGCATCCAACCCATTCGTTATCCGGTCGCTTCGTAAAACCGACATCAACTCGTGCGCTTGATCGGGGGGCATCATGAGGACGATCTTCAGAGTCGGATTCGCGTTGTGTCTCGTGCTGGTCGCCTGTACGACCAGTTGGGCTCAGGATGGCGTCATCACAGGACGCATCACCGATACATCTGGTGCCACGCTGCCTGGAGTTGATGTATCACTCACGAGCCCGGGCTTGCTCGGGGGACGATCAGTCGTCAGCGACGAGCAGGGCACCTACCGTTTTGCGTTGCTGCCGCCGGGTGTCTACAGCGTACGTTTCCAGCTTCAGGGCTTCGCCACGGTCATTCGCGAAGGCATCACCCTGACGCCAGGCTTCACGGCGAGCCTCAACATCGCGCTGGAGGTGGCCTCGGTCGCCGAAACAGTCACCGTGGTCGGCGAGTCGCCCATTATCGACGTCACCAACGCGGTGGTCGCCAGCAACTTCAATAAGGAGCTGACGGCGGTGCTGCCGACAGGCCACGACGTGTTCTCGGTACTGGCGGTGACACCGGGCGTTCAGCTCACCGCGCCTGACGTTGGCGG
>DATCXH010000207.1:0-7228 GCA_036565925.1 Vicinamibacterales bacterium | reverse complement strand
AAGCCGCAGGCCGGCACCTGCTCGTCGATCCATGCCTGTTGTAACGGGTGCAGCTTGCCGTTCTGCGCGAGACCTTCGAGCGTCGTAATCTCGGCGCCTGCCACGGTCGAGACCGGCCGGGTGCACGAGCGCACCGCTTCGCCTTTGATGATCACGGTGCACGCGCCGCACTGACCGAGACCGCAGCCGAACCGCGGGCCGTGCAGGTCGAGGTCGTTGCGGAGCACGTAGAGCAAGGGCGTCGCCGGATCGACGTCCACTGAATGCGGCGCGCCATTGACGCGGAGATTGATAATGGCCATGCGAGGTAGTGTCTGCTAAATGCCCGTTACGCCTCAAGGCGATAATGGTCGGGCTATGTCCGCTACTTCAGCTTCGTTTATTGCCCCCGACGCCTTGCTCTCTCATTGGCAGGGTCATCGCCGACTGACGCGCCGTGTGATCGACGCGTTTCCCGACGACAAGCTCTTCGCGTTCTCTGTTGCTGGCATGCGCACCTTCGGCGAGCTGTCGATGGAACTCATCACCATGGGCGCGCCCATGCTGCGTGGCCTGACCACCGGTCAGTGGGACAACGTTCGCGATCGATCCGCGCGGCCGAAGCAGGAGGTGCTGCGGTTGTGGGATGAGGCAACGCCTCAGATTGACGCGCTGTGGAAACAGATGCCCGCCGAACGCTTTCACGAAACCGCGACCGCCTTCGGACAGTTTCCCGGGACCGTGCACGATCTCATCCTCTACGTGATCGACAACGAGATCCATCATCGCGGTCAGGGATACGTCTACCTGCGCGCGCTCGGCATCGAGCCGCCGCCGTTCTACGACCGCAGCTGAACGAGACAAACATGAAGACCACTACTTTTGTTGCCGTCGCATTGTTCGCCGGCGTCACGACCGCACTTGCTCAGGGACCGATGCGTCCTGGACGCTGGGAGTCAACGATGCAGATGCAGATGGCCGGATCGCCTGTCCAGATGCCGGAGATGAAGAACACGCGGTGCGTCACACCGGAGGACGCGAAAGATCCAAGCCGCTCGCTGCCAAGCGGCCCCGAAGCGCGCGGCGGTCAGAAGCCGGACTGCAAGATGACCGACTACAAGGCGTCGGGCAACACAATCACCTGGAAGATGGTGTGCAGTCAGCCCCAGGCCATGACCAGCACCGGCGAGATGACGTTCACCGACGACAGCTACACGGGTACGATGAAGATGGACTCGCCGCAGGGCCCGATGACGATGAAGCTCGCCGGCAAGCGCGTCGGCGACTGCAAGTAGCGTCCGGCTTGAGCCGGACACTACACCGTGCTATTCCTGGCGCAGCGCGCGCACGGGATCCAACCGCGTCGCGCGAAGACCGGGAACGACGCACGCGGCGAGGCCGACCAGCGCAAAGAGCGCGAGGGCGAGGCCCGCGGCGGGATTGGTGAGCGGCACGTCCACGAGTTGCGCTGACACCGCGCGTCGCAGCGCGATCGACGCGACGATGCCGATCACTACGCCAACGAGAATCAGACGTGCGCCACTGCCGACGATCGTCTGCAACACGCCGCGCGGTTGCGCACCAAGCGCCAACCGAATTCCGATCTCGCGCGTCCGCTGCGTGACGACATACGACGTCACGCCGTAGATGCCGAGCGCACACAGGCAGAGCGCAAGGCCAGCGAACACACCCATGACCCACGTGATGAATCGCGAGAGCGATGACCGGGTGCGGATCCGTTCGACCATGGTCGCAACGTCGTACACAGCAATCGTGGCGTTCGCGGCGCGAATGGCCCCACGCACTGGCGCAATCATCGACGCCGGCGGCACGGCGGTGCGAATCGCCAGCGCGATTTGCGCGTTGTTGTCGCCGAATGGCAAATAGACGTCGGGATCGCGGTCCAATTCACCTGCGACACGCCGATAGCGCACCTCGCGCACGACACCGACGATCGACATCCAGGGACTCTTCGAGTCGCTGGCGCCGAACTTCAACCGTTTGCCGATTGGATCCTCACCGGGCCAGTATCGGGACGCCAGCCGCTCACTGACGATGACTACGGATGGTGTTCGCGAGGCCTCGCTGTCGAGAAACGTGCGGCCGGCCACGAATGGAATGCGCAGTGTGGTGAAAAAATCTGGCGACACGCGGTGCACGTAAGCTCGCGGCCGGTTCTGGGCGGTGAACGTGGCCTGACCCTCTGGCGAAAACGAATTCGCGCCCGCGTTGCCGTCGAGCGGCAGGTCGTTGCCGAGAGAGGTCGAGGAGACACCGGACACCGCGCGAAGGCGTTCGAGCAGTTCACGTCCCGAGACGAGTGGCGCTGGAGGCGCAGGTCCTCTCGGCAGACTGATGTGAACCGTCAGCAGCGAATCAGGATCAAAACCGGGATCCATCGCCGCCACTTTACGAACCGACTGAATCATCAGGCTGGCGCCCACCAGCAACACAATCGCCAGCGCGACTTCTGCTACGACCAGGCCGTTCCGAAGCCGCTGCGACCTGGGTCCGTCACTTCCGCGTGACGACTCCTTCAGTCGCGCACTCAAATCGGCGATGCGGATCTGCCACCACGGCGCTGTCCCGACGACAACGGCGCAGATCAGCGAGACCGCAATTGTGAACGTCGCTGCTCGGACATCGAGGCGAGGCGTGAAGATGAGCGGGAATGGCACCGGGCTCTGCATGATCAGCACACGGACTGTGGCTTCCGCCAGCAATAGCCCTGCGGCGGCACCGAATACGGTCAACACGCAGCTTTCCGTGACGAGTTGCTGGAGCAGCCTGGCCCTTCCGGCGCCAATGGCCATTCGCAGCGCAATCTCACGACGGCGCACTTCGGATCGCGCAATCAGCAGGTTGGCGACGTTGGCGCAGACGATCAGCAGCACGAATGCGATTGCCGCCATCAGCAGTTGCAACGCCAGTCGCAGACGGCCGAAGAGTTCGGTTGAGAGCGGACTCACTTCGACGCCTCGCGCTTCGTTGGTGGCGGGATACTCGCGAGCCAGCCGCGCGGCGATGGTGTTCACGTCGCTTTGAGCCGCCTCCAATGTGACGCCAGGCCTGAGGCGAGCGAGGACGAAGAATCCTCGATTGCCGCGGTTGAGCATGCTATCGGATGGTGCGTACTGCCCAAATGGAATCCACAACTGCGCCTCATTCTCGATGCCGAGAAACCCTGGTGACATCACGCCGATGATCGTGAAGCGCCGTCCACTGAGCGTCACCGCGCGCCCAAGCACCAGCGGGTCGGCGGCGAACTTGCGTCGCCATAGACCATCGCTGAGGACGATGACGAGTTCAGAGCCGTCGACCTGATCTTCGTCGGCGCGAAAGGTCCGGCCAAGCGCGGGCGTCGCGCCCAGCAACGAGAAGTACGAGGCGGACACGAACTCTGTTTCGATGCGCTCCGAGCTGTCGGTCTCGGTGAGCGTCTGCATATGCGAGTCGACGGCCGCGAGATCCTCGAACGAGCGCGTGGCCTGTGCCCGCCAGTCGAGAAAGTCGGGATACGACGCTCCCCTGCGCTCGATCTGCCCGCGATCAACGTTGCCAATCAGATTGACCAAGCGATCGGGATCCTTGTATGGGATCGCCTGCGTACGTGTCGCGTCCACCACGCTGAAGACAGCGGTGTTGCCACCGATGCCGACCGCAAGCGCGAGGACCGCGACCGCGGAAAAGCCGGGCGAGCGACGAAGGCTGCGAACCGCATGCCGCACGTCGGTCCAGAAGTTGTCGAACCACACACCTATCCTCATACCGCGCGCTCACACTCAAACCGCGTACCGCGGAAGGAGCAAGAAACCACCGTAGTTTCGCGGCTGTGCCAACGGCCCCAAACACATCCGTTCGTCCGTGGGACGACGTTGTACGATCGTGGGATGAACCGATCGGGCGTCGCCGACCTGCCTCTACACGGCGGCCGCGTGCCGGCCTGGCTGGCATCGCGCATGTCCACGCTCGGGACCGCGATTGCCGAGAGCGTCATGGTCCATTACGGCCGGCCGGCGCTGCTGTCACGACTGAGCGATCCGTTCTGGTTTCAGGCACTCGGATCGGTGATGGGCATGGACTGGCATTCCTCCGGCATCACCACGTCGGTGATGGGTGCGTTGAAGCGAGGACTCAACCCCCGAGCCCACGAGCTTGGCGTGTACATCTGCGGCGGACGCGGCAAGCAATCGCGCAACACGCCCGGCGAACTGCGCACGATCGCCGAACGCATCAACCTCGATGGTGACGCGCTGGTCCGTACCAGTCGCCTGACCGCGCGTGTCGACAACAATGCGGTTGCGGATGGTTTTCAGATCTATCAGCACTCGTTCATCCTGACGCGCGACGGAGAGTGGGCGGTCGTGCAGCAAGGCATGAACGAAGCCAGCCGGCTGGCGCGGCGCTATCACTGGCACTCGGCAACCGTTCGTGATTTCACGTCTGAACCACACACGGCGATTGTCGGTGATCACACCGGCACGATCATGAACCTGGTCGATCGCGAGGCGCGTCCCGCACAGGACGCACTGCTGGCCATCACGCGTGAGGATCCCGCGCGCACGATCGACGAGGTGCGCGCCGCCTCCGCGCAGGGCGCTTCCGCCTTCGCGGTTCGTGCTGCGGCGGACGGGTCCGCGCCCAGGCACCTCACGATGCCGCGACGTCATGACGTGCGCGCGACCGACGTCAACGAGAAGCGCCTCGGCGCGGTGCTGGCGCTCGCGCACGAACGCGACCTGCGCGATTTCGCGTCGTTCCTGTTGCTCGAGCAGCTCGGGCCGCGCACGCTGCAATCGCTGGCGCTCGTTGCCGAAGTCGTCCACGGCACGCCCACGCGGTTCAACGATCCAGCGCGCTTCGCGTTCGCGCACGGCGGCAAAGACGGACATCCCTTTCCGGTGCCGCTCAAGGTTTACGACGAATCCATCGCGGTTTTGCGTCGCGCGCTCGACTCGGCCGGGCTCGGTGACAACGAGAAGCTCGGAGGCTTCAAACGTCTCGACGCCTTCACTCGCGCGATCGACCGCCTTCGCTCGCGCCATGCGCGAGCTACGGCGAGTCTCGCCGAAGCCTTGGCGGAGGCGGAAGCACGACGCGGGCCACAAGCCGATGTGGCCGGGACGATCGCGCACGAGCGGGCGATCTCGAAGTCACTCGGCGGTCGAACCGTGGCAGGTGCACCTCACCCACGTCGCGGGCAGCTCGGCCTCTTCGACTAACACATCCGTCGACTCGTTGGCGCGCGTGATGCACCGCGGAGATGCATGAGAGCCATGTTCATCGCTCTCCTCGCTGCGGCCGCCCTGGTCCCCCCGATGGCCACCATCGCCTGCGGCACAGTTGAGGCGAGCAAGCCTTCGGTAGAAGTGGACATGCGGAATGTGGACCTCCACGTCTCTCGGCAGATCGAACTCCAGGTCCGACATCTTCGCGGACGCTTCCTTCCTCTGGGCGCACGACCGGCGCCGTATCTGGACGATCCGAGCAGCTACACCGTTACCGTCGACACCGGCGAGGTCGCAGTCGATCTGCCGTCACTCAACGCCATCGTCAGCCGCGCGCTCGAACGGGCGCGGTCGAACGTGCATCGCGTGGAAATCTCCGTGGATGACAAGGGACAACTTCGACAAGAGGGTGTCGTGAAAAAGGGCATCAACGTGCCGTTCGACATGAGAGCCAGTGTCGGCGTGACCCCTGAGGGTCTCCTTCGGATTCACACCGAGTCCGTGAAAGGATTCGGCATACCAGTGAACCCGCTGCTCAAGCTGCTGCACGTGCAGACCGACGATCTCATTCATGTCGATCCCGGTCATGGCATCACTGCCCAAGACAACGACTTGCTGCTCGACATCTCTAAGCTGCTCCCGCCGCCCGGGTTCCAGGGTCGGCTGACATCGGTCCGCGTCGATCGCGGTGCGCTGGTTCAAGTCTTCGGTTCCGGCGAGCCACGGCCGCTCTCTCCCCCGGCGACATCGAAGAATCACATCTACTGGCGCGGTGGACAGCTCTCGTTCGGCAAGCTGACGATGACCGACACCGATCTCGAGCTCGTGGATGACGACCCAGGCGACCCGTTCGACTTCTCGGTCGATCGCTGGAACGAGCAACTGGTCGCCGGGTACTCGAAGACAACAGCCGACCGAGGGCTGCGCGCACACATGCCCGACTTCAACGATCTGCGTCACTAGACCATCGTTGATTGATCTGTGATTGGTGATTATCGATTGGTGATTCTTGAAGGTCGATTGCCAGGTCAATCACCAATCAACAATCATCAATCAATTGAAGCGCGGCAAAACCGAGAGCACTAGTCGGGCGTCGGGTGCTCGACGCTGTCGATCACCCACACTTCCACCGGTCCCTTCGTCGCATCGAGCTTCAGTCCGAGCTGCTCTTGCAGCGCAGTGAAGAAGTTCGGTGCGTCGGGATCGATCGGGGGCGGCGTAGCGCCTGGCGGGAGCTGGCCGGATGGCACCTCGGGTTGGAACTCGAGCTCGAACTCCCAGTTGCCGGTGAGTCCCGTGCGATCGACAACAGCGCGTCCGACGCGGGCGGAGATACTCCTCGCGAAAAGTTCCAACGGATAGTTGCCAAAGCGGATGCGACCGGGTCCTTGCTGGATCCCGCAGACCACAGGCGGTGGACCGCCCTGTGACGGCGGCGCAGCACCGCGCCTTGGGGCAAGGTCCTCCGGTGAGCAACCACCTTTTGCCGGAACCAGTTTGGGGCCCGGCTTCCCTCCTGCCTTCGCCATCGTCAGCGCATAGATATCCAGTTCACGCGTCTCTTTGTGGATCTTGAGCTTGAAACGATCGGCGAGGAGCGTGCGGGTGGCCAGCATCATGTGATCGGCGCCCGTACCGGGAATCACCGGCGGAGGATCGCCTTCCATTTTGGCGACGATGTCGTAACGCTCGTTGCCGATCCAGTCAGGCCCGCCGACCAGTTGATATCCCTGGATTTGATACGCGAAGGTGATGAGCGTTCGCACCGGTGAGTTGAACGTGTTGAAACGTCCGCCCGGCTGTCGCCGTATGCCCTGGCCCGGCGGATTGGCAGGATCGCTGGGCTTGATCGATGCGGCCTCGAAGTACAGCGGGACATTGGGATCGGGCGCGGGGACCGTACCGGCCGCCGCGTTGAAGGATTGCGCGTACGGTTGCGGCGCGGTCAGGACAACGAGAGCGATCGCCAGCGTAGTAGCAGTCAGCAGCATCAGCTTGCGCATAAGTACTCCACGAATCGT
>DATCXH010000464.1:0-3073 GCA_036565925.1 Vicinamibacterales bacterium | reverse complement strand
CGTCGCCATGATGCCTGCCGCTCCCTTCCACCTCGCCTTATTAGTTCAAGGCGCTTCCAATATGATTCTGCCCGCTATGCAACTTGGGTACCCACGTGACGATGGCCGTTCACCGACTCCGATAGCGAGCTATGAATGAATCCCCGGCCAGCTTCACCCTTAATAATTGACATCGACAAGTCACTAAATATCAATAACTTAAAGACGTAATCGAATCGCGCCATGAGTTACTGTCCCATTAGACGCTGCTCTGGCGATCGAGGTTTTCGAGTGAACTGTCCACTGGAGAGGGCAAAGCCTGCTGACGGATATGTGGACTTCTAGCCCCCGATGTGGAGGATCTCTCATATCATCCGGTGCGACCATCCCCTCTTTCGCGAGGAGGTCACATCTGCTAATTAGCTGATTGCAGGATACTTATTAAATTCATTCCAGAGGATCAGGCGAAGCAAGCGCGTCATATGACGTTTAAAGAAGACCGGGTTGCGAAGGTGAACGGTTGACGCCGGTAATTCAACAGTCTGTCTGAAAATCTACACATCACGATTTCGGTGCCAATTGCCGGGCTGGCAACAAATATGGCAGTCGTCGCGGCAGCGGCCGCGGGCTGTATGCTGGGGTATGACCTGCCCGCGATGCGGACAGCGTAAGGGTCGGCGCACGTGCCCAGCGCTCGGCCAGGTGATCTGCAGCGTGTGCTGCGCAACGAAGCGCCTCGTCGAGATTGACTGTCCGGAGAGCTGTCCTCATCTCTCAATCGCGCGCGAGCACCCGGCGGCTCAGGTCAAGCGACAGCAGGAGCGCGATGTCGCCGTGCTCCTGCCGTCAATACGACACCTCACCGAGCGCCAGCATCAGCTGTTCTTCCTGTTTCATTCGGCGATTGCCCGTCATACTCCACAGGGGTTTACCCGCCTGGTTGACGAGGACATCGAACACGCCGTTGCCGCGGTCGCTGCGACGCTCGAGACAGCGTCGCGGGGTGTCATCTACGAGCACTCTGCCGCGTCGCTGCCCGCCCAGCGGTTGGCGAGCGACCTGACAGCGCTGCTGGGCCAGATCCGCGAGCAGGGCGGAACCGTGTCCGACGCTGAGGCCGCGATTGCGCTACGCGCGATCGAGCAAGGTGTGCGCGATGCGAAGAAGTCGGGCGACGGCACCGAGACATCATACGGGTCGCTCATCGCGCGGCTGCTGCAGGTTCGAAGGGGGCAGACCTCGGGTTCGAAGGAATCGAGCAAGCCGGCAAGCCCCCTGATCGTCACGTAGAACCTGCTACAATCCAGGGTTTGCGCCTGCGCCCAAGCAGGCTTCAGAGAACCACAAGAGGATTTATGGCCAAGCGGTGCGAGATCTGCAACAAGGGTCCGGTGGTCGGCCGGACGGTTTCCCACGCCCACAACGTGGGACCACGACGGTTTGAGCCCAACCTGCAGACTGTGCGCGCGCTCGTCAAAGGCGCGACCAAGCGCATTCGTGTCTGCACGCGATGTCTGCGCGGCGGCAAAGTCGTCAAGGCCGCCTGAGTCGGCCATGCGTCAGCTCGTGACGGCGCCAGACGCGCCGAAAGCCATGGGGGCTTACTCCCCCGCGATCAAGGCTGGCAATCTCCTGTTCATCTCGGGACAGATTCCCGTCGATCCCATGACGGGCAATTTGATCGACGGCGACATCGCCGCACAGGCGGATCAGGTCATGCGGAATCTCACGGCGTTGCTTCGCGCCGCGGGCGCCAGCTTCACCAACGTCGTTCGCACGACGGTCTACCTGGCCGATATGAACGATTTCGCGGCGATGAACGAGGTCTACAGTCGCTACATCGTCGATCCGCCGCCGGCGCGTGCGACGGTGCAGGTCGCGCGACTGCCGCGCGACGTGAAGATCGAAATCGACGCGATCGCTGTGCTCTCGTAAGGCAAGATTAGGCTCGGGCAGTTCTCTCCACGCCCAACACTCCCTGTACGCCTTTGATGGACTTGATCACCTTCTCGAGGTGCTTCACGTCACGGATCTCCACCGTCATATCGATGCGCGCCTGTTGATCCTCGCCGGTGCGCGCTTCCATGTTGGTGATGTTGGTGTTGATGTCGGAGATCTTCGCGCTGATCTCTGCAAGCATGCCCTTCCGGTCCTCGACCTGCATCGTGAGTCGCACGACGTAGGGAGCCTGATCCGTGCCAGCGCTGTCCCACTCGACTTCGATGCGGCGCTCGGGATCGAACATCAGATTCACCACGTTCGGACATCCCAGCGAGTGCACCGACACGCCCTTACCGCGCGTGATGTAGCCGACGATCTTCTCACCGCGAATCGGATTGCAGCACTTCGCGCGGAACACCATCACATCGTCAGCACCGCGAACTTTGATCTTGTCCGAGCTTGTGCCGGGGCGCAGCACGCGCCGCACCATCGACACGACCGGGGAGGCCTCGTGCAGCTGAGCGGCGGGGACAGACTTCTGCAGCACGGTGCGCGCCGAGAGTTTCCCGTACCCGATCTGCGCCAGCAGTTCTTCGGCGGACTTGGCGCCGTATTCAGTCGCGAACTTCGCCAGCTCAGGACTTTCGAGCAGCGTCGTGGGATTGAGACTGAACCGCCGCGCCTCCTTATCGAACAGCCGGCGACCCAGCTCGATGCTGCGCGCCCGCTCCTCGGTGAGCAGGACATGTCGAATCTTGCTGCGCGCGCGCGAGGTTGCGACAAACGTCAACCAGTCGCGGCTCGGCTTGTGCCCCGATTGCGTGACGATCTCGACGATGTCGCCGTTCTGCAGCCGTGTGCGCAGCGGCACCATCCGGCCGTTGATGCGCGCGCCGACGCACTGATGGCCAACGTCGGTGTGGACCGTGTAGGCGAAGTCCACAGCCGTTGCGCCTCTCGGCAACGAGCGCACTTCACCTTTCGGCGTGAAGATGTAGACCTCCTCGGGATAGAGGTCGATCTTGAGGTTCTGCAGGAATTCCTGCGGATCGCGAACCTCCTGCTGAACCTCGAGGAGCTGCCGCATCCACAGGAAGTAACGCTCGTCGCGGTGATCGCCGACGCGTCCTTCCTTGTATTTCCAGTGGGCGGC
>DATCXH010000252.1:0-2320 GCA_036565925.1 Vicinamibacterales bacterium | reverse complement strand
CTCGCGCTGCTGCCGCTCGAAGAGACTGGCCTCGATCTGCCGATAGAGCTGCCCGGTTACGACATTCGCGATGTGAGTACGACGCTGCTCATCGACGACGATGACGACGGTCACTATTCCAGGTTCCGCATCGAGTTCGATCCCGACGCCAACTTCGACGGCACCTTCGTGTACGCCGAAGTGTGGGTGCGGCCGCAGGGCGGCGAATGGATCCAGGAGCACGTCTCCGACGACTTCCTGGTCGACGCGAGCGGCGATGCCGATGTGTACAGCCTCACGGCTGACTGGATCAGCGGCTACCCGACGAGCTTCTACGACGTGCAGATCGATCTGCGCGACGCCGACACCGGCGCGCTGGTGGCGTCGGCTGGCAGCGAAAGGCCGGAGCTGTCGCGCATCCCGCTGGAAGACCAGGGACGCGACACGCGAGTGAATGTGCCGCCTGCCAGCGGCGGCGGCATCGTGACCTCGCGCGAAAGCGGCGGCGGTGCGATCGGCGGCTGGTTCGCGCTGGCTCTGCTGCTGCTGCTCGTGTGGGGCCGGCTACGGCCGGTGCGCCGGGACTGACTATGTCCGGTCACCCCTAAGTGGAATGTCGCCAACCTTTCCACTCGCCCGGACGCCCACCCACGCCCCCAACCCGAAGTGGCTGAACCCCAACCCTATTTGCCGGACTGGCACATGCGTTGCTGCCTCCTGGAACGGGCTGCGTATTGCATCCCCCGGGCACCGGGGCCCGGACATAACCAAGTAGCTGGGGTTCGCAGTGTCAGTTCCTTCCTGCCGCGCGACGGGCGCCCTTACCTGCGCCGCGCTCGCATTGCTTGCCAGTCCTCTCGTTCAGGCGAATAACACGGTCGGGGCTTGGGATCCCAAGCTCTATTCCTGGCCGCTGATTCCAGTGCACGCGGTGCTCACGCCGGACATGCGCGTCATGTCCTACGGCACCGATGGCATCGCGCGCCAGACCGGCTACTTCATCTATGACATCTGGGACCTCAATGCCGGCCTCGACGGCGGCCACCTCACGCTCGACAACGTGACCAACACTGACATCTTCTGCGGCTCGCAAGTCGTGTTGCCGCAGGGCGGCTCGGTGTTCCTCGCAGGCGGCGACAACTGGACCGGCACGGGGACGACCAACACCGGCAACAACAACAGCAACGTGCTCGATCTTTCGAGCAGCATCCTCAGCCGCGGCAACAACATGAATCGTGCGCGCTGGTACTCCGGCTCGACGGTGCTGCTGAACGGCGAGGTGTACATCCAGGGCGGCTCGAGCGGCACCGATCGCCCCGAGGTTCGCCAGCAGAACGGCACGTTCCGACTGCTGAGCGGCGCCGACACCAGCACGCTCGACTTCATGTATCCGCGCAACTTCATCGCGCCCGACGGCCGCGTGTTCGGCTACGACAGCGGCGGCAGGATGTACTACGTCAACCCGACGGGTACGGGCACGATCACCAATGTCGGCCAGTTCGCCTCGAACTATCGCGCCAGCGACGCGAGCGCAGCGATGTTCCGTCCTGGCCGCATCCTGCAGTTCGGCGGCAACTCCAATGGCGCGCTGGTGATCGACATCAGCGCCGGCGGCACCCCGGTCCTGACGCCGACGGGTTCGATGTCTTCGCAGCGCCGGCTCGTGAACGCCACGGTGCTGCCGAACGGCCAGGTGCTCGCGACCGGCGGCAGCCAGGTCAACAACCAGCTCACCGGCGTGAACAACTCCGCCGAAATCTGGAATCCGACGACCGGTCTCTGGACGCGTGGCCCCGACGGTCAGCGTCCGCGCCTGTATCACTCGATGTCCCTGCTCCTGCCAGACGGCCGCGTGCTCGTTGGCGGCGGCGGTGCACCGGGACCGATGGCGAACCTCAACATGGAGGTCTATCAGCCGCCTTATCTGTACGACGCGACCGGCACACTGGCGACGCAGCCGCGCCTGACGTCTACGCCCGCGCAAATCGACATCGGCGAGACCTTCTTCGTCGACTTCACGGATGCCGCCGACATCAGCCGCGTGACGATGGTCAAGACGGCGTCGGTGACGCATAGCTGGAACATGGAGCAGCGCTTCATCGAGCTGACGTTCGTGCGCTCCGGCTCGCGCTTGCGCGTGCAGGCACCGACGCGCGCCGCCGATGCGCCGCCGGGCTTCTGGATGTTGTACGCGTTGAACGAATCCGGCGTGCCCTCGACAGCGCGCATCCTGAAGATCAACGTCGCCACCAACTGGAATCCCGCGATCGTGCCAGTCCTCACGAACCCGGGCGCGCAGTCCGGCACGTGGGGCACCTCGACAAGCCTGCAGCTCGCCGCG
>DATCXH010001244.1:0-4513 GCA_036565925.1 Vicinamibacterales bacterium | reverse complement strand
TGCTGACGGTGCCGGCCGGCTTCACGAAGAACGTGTGGGATCGAGTCGCCGAGGGCAACAGCACGCGCCTGGTCGGTCCGGTGGCAGCGGCGCTGCCGGTTGGCGTTGATTTCATCGGGCGGCCGTTCGACGAGCCGCTGTTGTTCAGAATCGCGTCTGCGTACGAGGCCGCGACGAAGCACCGCAAGCCGCCCACGGATTTCGGCGCGGTGCCGTAACGGTCGATGTAGGGTCCGCCTAAAGGCGGACGCTACTCCGTACGCAAAGCCTGCAGTGGGCTCAGTCGCGCGGCTCGTCGCGCTGGCACCCAGCACGCCAGCAACGCCACGACGAGCAGCGTCACCGTCGTCACTGTGAACACGATCGGATCGCGCGGGCTCACGCCGAAAAGCAGCGACCGGATCAATTGGCTGCCGGCGAACGCGGCGATCAGCCCCGTGACGATGCCGAGCAGCGTGACGAGCCCGCCCTGTCGAAGGATCATGCGCGCCACGGTTCGCGGTTCGGCGCCCATCGCGAGCCGCACACCAATCTCGCCTGTACGCTGCGCGACGATGTACGAGATCACGCCGTAGATGCCGATCGCCCCGAGCAGAAGCGCCACCGTCGCAGCAATGGCCAGCAGGACCATCGTGAACGACGTCTGATCTGACGATCGATCGACGACGTCCTGAAGCATGCGCACTTGAGCGATGGCGAGATTCGGATCGACTTCATCGATCGCGTGGCGCACTGCGCCAACGAGAGACGAGGTCGGCACCGCCGATCGCACGACGTAGGCCATGCCGGTGACGTCCGGGCCCATCAACGCCTCGCGTGGGATATCGGGACCTCCGGCGATCGACATCGGCTGAAACACCAGCCCGATCGGAGCGGCCTCGGCCAGCGACATCGTCGGCGTATTCGCGACGACGCCGACGATCGTCCACCAGGGTGGAGTCGGCAGCGTCGAGTTCGGCGGAACACTCGCGCGCACGCGCCGCCCGATTGCGTCCTGACCCGGGAAGTAGGCATCGGCGATGGCCTTGCTCACGACGATGTTCGGCTCCCGGCGATCGACGTCGGCGCGGGTGAGGCTGCGCCCGCGCAGCAGCGGCATTCGCATGATGTCGGTATAGCCGCCGGCGACGGCACGGAACGCGACGAACGGTCGCACTCTTTTCGGATCGAAGAGTTCGCCCTCCACGATGAGTCCGTTGCCCCAGCACACGCCCGCCAAGGGCAGACACGTCGACGTCGATGCGCCAGCGACGCCGGGAATGGCTGACAGGCGATCGAGAATGCGAACGTGCACGTCAGTGGCCACCTGTCGGCTCGGGTACTTGGACTGTGGCAGGCCGATCGTGAACGTGAGCGTTGACGACGGATCGAATCCAGGATCGATCGCGCGCAGCTTCTGAAAACTCCGCAGCATGAGACCGGATGCGATGAGCAGGATCAACGCCAGGGCGACCTGCGCGCCCATGAGGAGTTGTCGCGCGCGGTGACTTCCCCGTGTGGCAGTTTGGCCGCGTCCCTGTTCCTGCAGCGTCGTCGCCACCGGTGCGAGGCGCATGAGGGGGATCAGGCCGAACGTGGCCGCCGAGAGGAGACTGAGCGCGATCGAGAACGCCAGCACGACGCCATCGATGCGGACTTCGTTCAGCCGCGGCAACGTCGCCGGGCCGTAGGCGACGAGCAGTTGGACACCGCCCCACGCCAGCGCGACGCCCATCGCTCCGCCGAACACCGCGAGCAGCACGCTTTCGGAAAAGAAATAGCGCGCGATGTTGCGACGTCCGGCACCGAGCGCCCGACGTACGGCGACTTCGCGTTGTCTGGTCTCCGAACGCACGAGGAATAGATTGGCAACGTTCGCACACGCGACCAGCAAAACCAGACCCGCCGAGGCCAGGAGAATCCACAGCGTGCCGGCAATGCGGCCGAGGATGGCCTCTTGAAGAGGCACTGCGGTGGACGCCATGCCACCCTGGTTGGGAACGCGACGCGAGAGATCCTGGATGAGGGCCGTGATCTCGGTGCGAGCGGTTTGGACCGTTGCGCCGGTCCGCAATCTGGCGATACCTGTGAGGTTGAAGAGGAATGACGCCGTGGCTCGCGTCGATTGCGCGGCCGTCCAGACTTCGCTTCTCGTATCAGGGAAGCTGAACGCAGCCGGCATCACTCCGATGATTTCGGCCGGCTCGCCGTCCAACGTGATCGATCGACCGACGATCCCGCGATCGCCGCCGAACTGTCGCACCCAGAGTCCGTGCGACAGCACCGCCACCGATGTTGCGCCACTGACGCCTTCCGCTTCTGTAAACCATCGGCCGATTGCCGGCGAGACACGCAAGACGCTCGCAAGTGATGGCGTGGCCTGCGTCACCACGATCTGCCGCGGTTCACCGCGTCCGGTCAACGTCATCGGACTCGAGCTGTAGACCGCCACGCCTTCGAGCGCTCGGGCGTGATCGGCGAACTGGAAGTACAGCTGCCAGGCCATCGAGGTGATGCCGGAAGGAATGTTGCGCGATGGAAAGCCGTAATCGAGCGCGATCAATCGCTCGGACTCTGGGTACGGCAACGGATTGAGCACAACGCGATGGACCACGGTGAAAAGCGACGCATTTGCGCCAATGGCGAGGGCGAGGGTGAGCGCCGCCGTGGCAGTGAAGAGCGGCGTTCGAACGAGCCGTCGTGCCGCCTGCCTGATCTCCTGGATCGTGACGTCCATCGTTCCTGCTTTCGGACATGAAAGTAATCGTTGACGTTGCCGTCGCATTCGAGCGGCCGCGCCGAATCGTTCTGACAGCGCGAGTACGAGAAGGCCGGCGAGTTCGCGGCACAACACGTACATCCGCCGCCAGGTTCCGGATCGCGCCGCGTCGGCCATGCGGCGCGCGAACATCTCCTCCATCGCCGCTCCGTAGTCGCGCCGCAGCGCGTGCGGGGAGAGTTGGAGGAGCCAGCGGTAGATCCGCATCGTTACGCTCGCTGCGGATATAACTTGCGTTGACGCGCGGCGCGGACCAGCGCCGCGAGGCGCTCGGCCTCTTGAGCTGCGGCACGGCGCCCGGCTTTGGTCAGCGCGAAATACTTCCGGCGCGGATCGACGTCGCCCGGGCCTGATACCGGCGCGACCAGGCCTTCGTCGGCAAGCCGGCGGAGCACTTGATAGAGCGCCCCGGTTGTCGGATCGAGCCGTCCACCGGACTGGTCCTCAACGTCCTTGCCGATCGCATAGCCGTGCGTCGGGCCTTGACCCAGCGCCAGCAGCACGTGAAACACCAGGTCCGGGAGTGCCTGAATGGGCGCGTCGTCTTTCATCGTGGTTCCTTAGACGGGGACGGCCGGCGGCGGGTTGGCTGAATGTTCACTATAGTTATAAGCACTATAGTGTGTGCTTCCGGACGAGTTATAAGAACGGAAGACCGTGCAGCTCTCTCTTCAAGACCGCCAGGTCGGGTATGTCACCGTCGTCAAGTGCCAGGGTCGGCTGGTGTCCGGAGCCGAGGCCGACGCGCTGCTGGCTCGCATCAACGAGCTGCTGCCGATGAATTCACGGCTCTTGCTGCACCTTGGTGAGATCGACTACATCGACAGCGGTGGGCTCGGTATGCTGGTGCGATGCCTGACGCGCGTGCAGAATGCGGCGGGGCAGTTGAGCATCTGCGCACTGTCGCCCAAGGTCAGCGAGGTGCTGCGGATCACGAAGCTCGATACCGTCCTCAAGCCGTACATCGCCGAAGCGGATGCCATTGCCTCGGCGCACAGCGATCCGCAGGCCAGCAACAACACGGCTGGTGCGCTCGTGCTCTGTGCGGACAGTTCGACAGACGTGCTGGCGTATCTGCGTGGACTGATCAAGACCGCGGGTCTGCGCGTGGTCACGGCGGAAAATCTCCACGACGGACTGATTCTGCTCAAGACGATGCGGCCGACGGTGGTGGTGATCGGTGCGGGGCTGCACGCCGCGCGCGGAACGACATCGGCCGACGAGTTTCAGCGACGCCTGCCCCCCAATGGCCCGGTCGTGTTGCCGGCAGGGTTCTCGTCGCGCGATGCGGGTGAAGCCGCCGGCGTGGTGATGCGCGAGATCGCCGCCCGACTCAGCTAGTGGCCCGCGATCGCCGAGCTGCGTGCGGGCCTGCGTGATCGCCGAACGCGACCTTGTGTGCCTTGCACGCCTTCGACACCTGCTGAAACGCCGCTTCCACTTCTGGAGAGTTGGCCGCGACGCCCATCGAGCGAGAGAGGTCTGACCCTGCTCCCAGAAGCAGCGCGCCGATACCGGGTACGGTCGCGATCGCGTCGAGGCTCTCGAGACCTTCGACCGATTCGATCATGATCACCGCCAGCTTCGCGATGACCGGATTGAGGTGGTCTTCACCAAGTGTTGATACTTCGGCGTGAATGCCGACATCTCGGTACGCGTGGCTCTCGACGGGTGGATTCCCTGCGAAATTTTGCGTGTTTCTCACTGGCACGGGTCTCGCCATTACGGCGCAATGTCGGACTTAGCCAAGCGAGG
>DATCXH010000279.1:0-4465 GCA_036565925.1 Vicinamibacterales bacterium | reverse complement strand
GCCGGGCACCTATCAGGTGAAGGCCGAGCTTCAGGGGTTCAAGACCGTGCAGAACGCCGCGGAACTGCACGTCGAACAGACGCTCCGCGTGGACTTCAGACTCGAAGTCGGGACGTTGACGGAAACGACCGAAGTCAGCGCCGCGACGACGCTCATTGCCACGTCCAATGCGACCGTCGGTACCGTCATCGAGAACCGGCGCATCGTCGAGTTGCCGCTGAACGGTCGCAACTATCTCAGTCTGATCGCGTTGAGTCCGAACGTGAGCGCGGGCTTTGCCGGCGCCGGACAGGCGGGTGATCGACAGGGCGGCTCGCGCGCCAACCAACAGATTTCGATTTCTGGACAGCGGCGCGAGTTCAACTACTACACGCTCGACGGCGTGGACAACACTGACGTCAACTTCAACACCTACATCTTCCTGCCATCGGTGGACGCGCTGGAGGAATTCAAGGTGCAGACCGGCATCTACTCGGCGGAATTCGGTCGCGCCGCCGGCCAGGTGAACGTCGTCACCAAGTCGGGATCCAACGCCTTCCATGGAACCGTCTTCGAGTTCCACCGCAACGACAAGTTCGACGCGCGTCCGTACGCGTTCACGGCCGCCCAGGCCGCCGCGCCCAAGGCTCCGTTCAAGTGGCATCAGTTCGGCTACACGGCCACCGGCCCGGTCTTCAGGAACAAGCTGTTCTTCATGTCGAACTGGGAGGGCTACAAGGACAACAAGACGTTCCTGAACAACTTCACGGTGCCCACCGCGGCGATGCGGTCGGGTGATTTCTCGGCACTCTCCACGCCGTTGCTCGATCCTGCGACGTGCACCGTCGCTGGCACGGCCCGAACGTGCCAGCCGTTCGCCGGCAACCGAATACCCACGACTCGGATCAGTCCGCTCTCGCAAAAGCTGCTCGAGTTCTATCCCGAACCAAACGCGGCGGGTACGGAAAACAACTACCTCTCGCACCAGGATCGCGTCATCGACCGCAAGCAGTACACCCAGCGCATCGACTTCGTCCAAAGCTCGAAGTCAAACTGGATGAGCCGCTACAGCTGGAGTCACGACGACGAGGTGACGCCGGCGTTGATGTTGAATGGCTCGAAGCTGCTCAACACCGTGCATCAGCTCATGATCGGCAACACCTACACGCTGTCGCCGACCCTGCTCAATGAGGCACGCTTCGGGTTCAACTCCTTCTTCAACACGTTCGGACGCGAGCTCGCCTTTGTGCGCGACGTGGTCACCGAGCTCGGCATCCCCGGCGTGTCGTCGAATCCGGCCGAAGCGTGGGGGATCCCGTCGATCGGGATTTCCGGGTACAGCGCTTTTGGCGACAGCACGGAAGGCCCGTACACCAACCGCAACAAGGTGTTCGAGTTTACCGACAACCTGTCGTGGATCCGAGGCGAACACTCGTTCAAGGTCGGCGCGGCGATCCGGTTCGACCACTACAACCAGGTCGGCAACCAGTTCGCGCGCGGTGCGTTCACGTTCGACGGACGGGCGACGGGCTCGGCGACCGGTGCGGCGACCTCCGGCGGTGCGGCGTTTGCGGATTTCCTGCTTGGCTACATGCGAACCTCCGAAGTGGCGGTCGCGCTGGCCAGGACTGAGTTTCGCGCGGCGAGCCAGTCGTACTACTTCACCGATACGTGGCGTTTCCGCGGCGACATGACGCTCGATCTCGGACTCCGCTACGAGTACGTTCCGCCATGGCTCGACCAGAGCGGCACGCTGATGAACGCCTATCTGCCCTATCGCGACACCGGGATGCCGGTGACCGATCTGTCACGTCACCCGGTGCTCGTGAGGATTGGCGAGGGCGACTTCTACGAGGACTCGCCGATCCGCTTTGCCCCCAACATCCAGACCTCGCGAAACGGCGAGTTGGGCGGACGTCTGATTGACGACGACAAGTTGAACTTCGCGCCGCGTGTCGGATGGGCGTGGACGCCGAGCGATAACTGGTCGGTCCGTGCGGGCGCCGGCGTCTTCTATATGCAGGACACCGGGAATCCGCGGTTCGACATGGCGCGCAACGCGGCCGGCCGTCGTCAGGACACTGCAGACCCGCTGCTCGTGAATCTCAACTGGAACGCGCCGTTCGCCGGGTCAGGCGCCAACGCGTGCGGCGTGCAGCCGCCACTCGTCTGCGTGTCCAATCACTATGTGCTGGGCAACGAGTTCGACCGCAAGACGCCGTACATGGTTCAGTACGTCTTCAACTTTCAGCGGCAGCTCGATCGGTCCACGGCAGTAGAAATCGGCTATCTCGGATCGCGCAGCAAACGGCTCGAACGGATGTACGACGCCAATGAGGTGACCCCGGGCGCCGGCAGTCTTCAGGCGCGGCGGCCGTATCCCGAGTTCACCAAGATCCAGGAGATCGGCAACGTCGCCGAGGCCAGGTACAACTCGCTGGCCACTAAGCTCACGCGGCGGCTCAATCAGGGACTCTCACTGCTGGTCGGCTACACGCTGTCAAAGTCAGAGGACAACGGCAGCGGCATTCGCGTGCTCAAAGGGGACGCGCTGTTCCCGCAGGACAGCAACTGCTTCGAGTGCGAATGGGGGCTCTCGATCTTCGACGTCCGGCACCGCTTCGTGACGTCGGTGCTCTATGAGCTGCCGTTCGGGCCAGGCAAGCCGTTCGCTGAGACGGGGGTGGCCGGCGCGGTCTTCGGTGGATGGCAGATCAGCGCCATCGTCAACAAGTCGAGCGGCTTCCCGCGAGACCCGGCGGTCGGCGTCGATGTTCCCAACACCGGCTCGCAAACCTACCGTCCGAATCTTGTCAGCGGCCAGGATCCCAACGACGGGCCACAGACAGTGCAGCAATGGTTCAATACCGCCGCCTTCGCGCGTCCCGACGCCTTCACATACGGGAACGCTGAACGCAACTCGGTAATCGGGCCAGGCATCTTCACCACCGACCTGTCGCTCATCCGAAACTTCAGGCTCGGTGGACTGCGGTCGCTGCAGTTCCGGTTGGAAGCGTTCAACGCGTTCAACCAGCCGGTGTGGGGCGACCCCGTGATGGCGTTGACGAGCCCGCTGTACGGGCAGATCAACACGACGAGGTCGCCGATGCGCGAACTACAGCTGGGAGTGAAGTTCGCCTTCTGAACTCCCAACGACCAACGCCCAGCTACCATCCACTCCCAACTCCCAATTCCCAATTGACAGTTATTGGGAGGTGGGAGTTGGAAGTGGCTTGGGCATTGGAAGTTGGTAGTCGGGAGTTAGCGTCATGAAGGGTTTGCGCTGGTGGATGATGGGCCTGCTGATGGTGGGCTCGATCATCAACTACCTCACGCGAAGCACACTTGCGGTCGCGGCACCCACCGTCCTGAAAGACCTCGATATCAGCACGCAGCAGTACTCATGGATCCTCAGCGCCTTCCAGTTCGCGATCATGCTGCAGCCGATCTGCGGCTACGTGATGGACAGCGTGGGGTTGAAGCTCGGGTTCGCGATCTTCGCAACCGCCTGGTCCTTCATCAGCATGGCGCATGGCGTGGCCGGCAGCTGGCAGACGCTCTTCGGACTTCGCGCGCTCCTGGGATTCGCTGAAGGATCCGCGAATCCGGCTGGCATGAAGGCGACGTCGGAATGGTTTCCGGCGACCGAGCGCGGACTGGCCGGCGGATTCTTCAACATGGGGGCCTCGCTCGGTTCGATGCTGGCTGCGCCGCTGGTCGCGTGGGCGATTCTGACGCACAGTTGGCAGTTCGCCTTCGTCCTCACCGGCGCGATCGGTCTCACCTGGGTTGCGCTGTGGCTGATGTTCTATCAGTCTCCGTCGAAACACCGTGCGCTGTCGGCGGTCGAACGCGACTACATCCTCGCGGGGCAGGAGCAGCACCTGGCCGGACAGGGCAGACCGTCGATCGCGACGATTCTGCGCCAGCGGAATTTCTGGGGGATCGCCATCCCCAGGTTCCTCGCCGATCCGACCTGGGGCACCCTGACGTTCTGGCTGCCTCTTTATCTGACGACGGTGCGCGGATTCGATCTGAAACAGATTGCGATGTTTGCGTGGCTCCCGTTTCTCGCTGCCGATCTCGGGTGTCTGTTCGGCGGTACGGTTAGCATCACGCTTCAGAAGTACGCCGGGATGGGTCTGATCAACGCACGACGCTGCGCCTTTACCGTGGGCGCGCTGATGATGACGGGAGTGGCGCTCGTCGGAACGGTCGAGAATCCCTATGTGGCGGTCGCGCTGCTGAGCCTGGCCGGTTTCGCGCACCAGACGCTATCTGTGACGGTCATCACCATGGCCTCCGATCTGTTCAAGCGCAGCGAAGTCGCCACGGTCGCGGGCATGGCGGGCACGTGTGGCAACGCAGGCGTGTTGATCTTCTCGCTGCTGATGGGCGCGCTCGTCACCCGCATTGGTTACACGCCATTCTTCATCGGCCTTGCCGCGCTGGATCTGCTCGGCGCGGTAATCCTGTGGACCGTCGT